>NZ_VFVO01000010.1:0-271047 GCF_006442875.1 Mesorhizobium sp. B2-3-15
AAGTTTTGAAACTTTGATTGGCTTTATCTGGTCACGCTTCGAATTGACGAGAACATTCACACCTAGACACTCGCGTGTCTTGGTAGACTTATTCTCTCAAAACGTGTCCGCCAAAGTCTCGTTCGAACATCCTATCCCTGGCGGGATAAGGCGTTCAGCAGGACTCTGCCGCCCACGTTTCTCTTTCTTCATTATTCAATTGTCAAAGAACAGACACCGCATACGCAGTGTCGTGGCCCGCTTCGCTTTTGGCTCCGGGGCCGTCCGAGTGTCGCTTACGCGGCTCTCTTGAATTTCGCTGAGGGCAGACCTAGAAGCAAACTTCTTCGTCGCCAGCGGCGCACCGCCCTCGTTCGTGAGGCGTATATAGTCGCCACCAACCAAAACTGTCAACACCGTTCCCAAATGTTTTTGAACTTTTTGCGACAGAAATTTCGGGCGCGCTTTGTCGATAGCCGGCTGCCCCAGGGGAACACGGGACAACAGGAGGAGGAGGCCACGAAGGAGCCCTATTGCCGCCGCATTGCCGTTCGACACCAGGGCCAGCAAAAGAGGGCGCGAGCACAGCCGTGCAATGCCCTCTTCCAAGAGCGCCGTAAGGGCGTGCGCGAGAGCCTTGTGGATGAAGGCACGCCGCCCGCTCTTAGAAGTGCTCTATAAGATGAAGTGCACGAGGGGAATTCGACCGGGGCCTGAGGCTTCGTTGACTTAACCTGCCGTGACAGGCAAATGTCATGGCCACAACAAAAGCGACAAGCCGTTCCGCCCGGGGAAGAAGCAGCCTTTCTGGATGCCAGATACGGAAGATGTCATAGCCGAACTCGGCAATGAGCCGCCGCTTATTGCGGACGGCCGCAGCGGCCCGCCCGATCGGCGTGAGGTTTCTGCGCGCTGGCTGTCGGGAACATTCCTCACCGGTGTAACCTCGAGCGTGCTGATGGGCGTCGCGCTGTTCGCCGCTCTCGATGGTCGCCAGCAACTGGCGACCCCACCCGAGATCGCCGAACTGATCGGCCTTGCCAGCAACGGCGATTCCGGCGAGGTGGCAAAGACCACCAGGCTGGTGGCGCCGCGCCAGATCGCCAAGGCCAAGGATCGCCGCCGCATGGAAGTGTCGATGGTCACCAAGGTCGGCGACCGCGATGTCATCCACACCATGCCTTTCGTGCAGATCAAGATGGCACTCGCAGCCGGCCACACCACCAGCCGGGCCTACCCGCCTTTCGACCCGATGCAGGTGTTCGGCGACGACGGCGACGATACATCGGCACAGCCTGCGACGGCGTCGGCCGCCTCCGGCCAGATCTACGGCGCCAAGGTCGAAAGCGAAATGAGCCTGAAGACCGTCGATTTCCCGATCGCGACGGCTTCCTTCGACGAGAAGAGCGACCTGTCGGCCGACGAAGTCGAAAGAGTGGTACGCGAAGCCGGCACCGACCTAAGCGACGGCGCCGTGCAGGTGGCTTCGCTTCATTATGTCGATCCGCAGCGATTCGGCGAAGCCTTTGCCGAGAGCATGGCCGGCTCCTACGATGTGAAGATCGTGCCGGAAAATGTCTCCGTATCGCCACGCGCCAACGCGGACGACCAGGCACCGGCTTTCGCCGAGGAAATCATCCCCTTCACCAAAGACACCGACCTCACGGAGGCTTTCGCCGATTCGGGCTACACGGGCGATGATGCCACCGGCATGGCCGAAGCGATCGCCAAGTTGCTCAACGCGCCGGCGCTCAAGGCAGGTACCGTGCTGCGTGTTGGCCTCGAGGTCCACGGCGATGCCGCCAAGGTCGTGCGCACAAGCGTCTATGACAAGACCACGCATATCGTCACCATCGCGCTCGACGACCGCGGCCAGTACGTGCCGGCCCAGGAGCCCGAGCCCAATCCCGAATTGCTGACCGCATTCGACGATTCGTCGGCGCCGGTAGTGGTGCGCGGCAATCTGCCCAACGTCTATGACGGCATCTACCGCGCCGCCTATTCCTACGGCATGTCCAAGGCGATGACCCAGCGGCTGATCAAGCTCCTGGCATCCGATGTCGATTTCCAGTCCCGCCTCAATCCCTCCGACCGCCTTGAAGTGCTGTTCTCGCAGCCTGATGGCGACGACCAGACCTCGGACAATTCCGAGCTTCTCTATGTCTCGGCGACCTTCGGCGGCACGACGCGCAATTTCTACCGCTTCCAGATGCAGGATGGCAGCACGGACTATTTCGACGAAGACGGCTCGAGCGCCCAGCAGTTCCTGCTGCGCAATCCGCTGCCCGCCGGAAAGTTCCGCTCCGGCTTCGGCGCCCGCAAGCATCCGATCCTCGGCTATGTCCGCATGCACACAGGCGTCGACTGGGCAGCCCCGATCGGCACGCCGATCATCGCCGCCGGCAATGGCGTCATCGAGAAGGTCGGCTGGGCCGGCGGCTATGGCAAGCAGATCATCATTCGCCATGCCAATGGCTACGAGACCTCGTACAATCACCAGAGTGCCTTTGCCAAAGGTATGGAGCCGGGCATGCATGTGCGCCAGGGACAGACTATCGGCTATCTCGGCCAGACCGGCCTCGCCACAGGCCCGCACCTGCACTACGAGTTGATCGTCAATGGCACCAAAGTCGATCCGATGCGCGTCCGTCTACCGGTCGGCAAGGTGCTGAAAGGCGACGATCTCGTCGCCTTCAAGCGCGAGCGCGAGCGCATCGACGATCTGCTGAAACAGGAAGATGGCAATTCGCTGAAGGTCGCCAGCGCCAAGATCGAAGGCTGAGACTCAGCCTTCGCCCTGCCGAGGTTCGGCGCGCCGCGACCACGGCAGCGCTTCGCCCGAAATCGTCATCCAGGCAATGACAGCGGAAAGCAGGCATAGCAGCGCCGTCACCAAGGAGACGGCGGAAAAGGCTGCGTCGCTGGCGGCGATCCTCGCCGCATCGAGTGCCGGCGAAAGTCCTGCTGGTGGCGGTTCGCCGAAGCCAGGCACGCCGGGCGCGGCATTTACCTCCAGGGCATTGGCGTAGATCCAGGCAGCGAGCGACCCCATCGCCGCCACCGCGATCAAACCGCCGATGCGTGAGACGGCGTTGTTGATGCCGGAAGCCGCGCCGGTGTCCTTGTCTTCCACCGCCGTCATGATCGCGGTGGACAATGGCGATACGACCAACGCCATGCCGAGCCCCATCAGCGCCATCAAGGGGAAGATGCCGGTCCAGAAATGGTGAAAGCCGGCATAGGCGAGCAAGGCCAGCCCGGCGAAGGCAACCGCCACGATCAGGCTGCCGCAGGCAATGGGAAAACGGGGCCCGATCCGGTCCGACAGCTTGCCGACGGGTCCCGACAGAAGCGCGATCGCCGCCGACAGCGGCAGGAAGATGAAGCCGACCTCGGCGGTGCTCAGTCCCCAGCCTGCGATCAGCAGCATCGGCAGATAAAAAAGATTGGCTGACAGTGCGAAATAGAGAAAGAACGTCGCGACGTTGGCGCCGGCGAAAGCACCGATGCGAAACAGGCTGAGATCTATCATCGGCTCGCGCTGCCGCCGCTCGAACAGGATGAAGACGACAAGCAGCACGGCGCCGGCGGCAATGCTTGGACCGGCCATGTGGCTCTCGCCGCTGGCGCTCACTGAAGTCAGCCCATAGGCGAGCGCGCCGAAGGCCAGCGTCGCAAGCGCCCCGCCGGCAAGGTCAAGGCTGCGTTTCTCCGTCGGCGCATCGGCCGGAATCTTGGCGAGCAGCAGATAGATCGAGATCAGGCCGAGCGGCAGATTGACGGCAAAGATCGCCCGCCAGATGCCGCCGCCGAAAGCCGAGAGCACCAGGCCGCCGAGCACAGGGCCGAGAGCGGTGGTCAGCGCCGAGGCCGCCGCCCAGATGCCGATCGCCCTGCCGCGTTCCTTCTTCGGATAAGCCTTGGCGATAATGGCGAGACTGCCCGGCACCATGATCGCGGCGCCGATGCCCTGGAGCGCGCGAAATGCGATCAGCACGACAGCGTTCGGCGCCAGCGCGCAGGCAAGCGAGGTCACGACGAACAGCGCAATGCCGGCCACGAAAGCATGGCGCAGCCCGAACCGATCGCCTGCGGCACCGCCGGCAAGGATCAGCGCTGAGAGTGTCAGCGCATAGGCATTGGAAATCCACTGCGCCTCGGCAAGGCTGGCGCCGAGGTCGACGCGGATCGCCGGCATGGCTATCGCCAGGATCGATCCGTCGATGAAGCCGAGCGCCGAGGCCAGGATCGCCGCGATCAACACATAACGCCGCTGCGATTGCGGGCAGAACGTGCCGTTCGCGACCGGAGCGGTCAGCGGAACGGCGGCGGCTTGATTGGGCGCATGCATGCCACCCTCATTAGACCGTCGGCGCGGCGGCAACAACCGGCCAGCGGCTTGTTGTCCTTGAAACCAGCCATATTGCCAGGGATTGCATCTGCCCCGATGCAAACCGCGGCAGTCATGCTAATGCATGTCGCGCAAAAGTGACCTCGGCTTTTGCGACAACGACATGCATCAGGCAAGATTTAAAGCGCGTCGCATGAATCCGTTTCGACGAGACGCGCTTTAGGTTTCCAGGACCCGCGGGCAGGAGAAATCGATGAAGCGTCCGCTCGAAGCATCGGTTGAGGGGCGCGGCCGTATTGTCGGTATCACCGATGGCGTGTTCGCCATCGCGCTCACCCTGATCGTGCTCGAGATCAGGGTGCCAGCGCATGAGGTGATCCACTCCGAACATGATCTGCTCGCCGCCATCGCGGCACTCGCGCCACGCTTCCTCACCTATGCCTTGAGCTTTCTGACCCTGACCATCTTCTGGTTCGGCCAGCAGGCCCAGCATGGTCTGATCGCCAAATCCGACAGACGGCTGGCCACGCTGAACCTCTGCTTTCTCGCCTTCATCGCGCTCTTGCCGTTCTCGACCGACCTTCTGGCCGATTTTCTGGAATTCAGGACCGCGGTGCTGGTTTACTGGCTCAACCTCTTGATGCTCGGCATCACGCTGTTCGTCAGCTGGCGGTATGCGGAGAAGAGCGGCCTTGTCGCAGAGGACGTCGACGCGGAAACGAAACGCACGGTCTACTTGCGCATCGTCAAGGCGCAGATCCTGTGGGCCGTCGGCGCCGCACTTTGCCTGATCACCCCGTTGGCGAGCGTCGGATTCATTCTGGTGGTGCAGTTGATCTACGCGGCAACGCCGAATGTGAAGTGGGTGCGCAGGATCATTGGTTGAAATTTATGTTGAGATTCAGGTCAGGCCGGCATCGCTTGAATATCGACATACCTACTCGACGAACTCCACCGGCACGCCCGGCGAGACCAGCTTGGCCAGTTCACGCGCGTCCCAATTGGTCAGGCGCACGCAGCCATGGCTCTCGGTCTTGCCTATCTTCGAGGGCTCCGGCGTGCCGTGGATGCCGTAAGTCGGCTTGTCCAGGGCGATCCACACCGATCCGACCGGGCCATTCGGCCCAGGCGGAATGGTCAGGATCTTGTTGTTCTCACCCTGCTTGAAGTTGATGTTGGGGTTGTAGGTGTAGTTCGGATCGAGCGCAACACGCGACACGGCATGGATGCCGGTCGGGGATGGCGTGTCCGATGAGCCGATGGTGGCGGGGTAGGCCGCGACCAGCTTGCCGGACGCATCATAGGCAAAGACTTCCTTCTTGCCCTTGTCGGCGACGATGCGGGCAACCGGGGTAGAAACCAGTTTGCCGAAATTCGCGACCTTGATGATCGTGCCCGGACGATTGAAGTTGGCGTCCGGATTGAGCGCCTTGAGATAGTTCTCGTCCATGTGGAAGCGCTCGGCCAGCGCCTCGGTGACGGAGGTGAAGCCCATGCGGTCGAGTTGCGCCTTCTGGCTGTAGTCCTCCGGGATCGACGCGACGTAGGGGCCGGCCGCATCCTCCGCGGTGATGGTGTAGTTGGCGAACGCGTCGCCACCGGACTGCGACAATGCGGCCTGGATGCCGACCGAATCGGTCGATTTGAGGCTGCTGCCGTTGATCTGATTGTAGGCCGCCAGCGCCTTGTCGACATTCGAACCGAAGCGCCCGTCGATGACGCCAGGCGAAGCCCCGCCCCGGTCGAGCAGCACCTGCAGCGCCGCGACATCCTGGCGTGCGCCCAGCGAAAGCGACGGATCGACCGACGTCTTGCCGCCGGCCTTTGGGGGCAATGCCGCCTGGTCCGAGGGCGCTGCCTGGTCCGTCGGGTCTGCCGGCCGGACGGGGTCTATCGACGCCTCGTTCAGCGGTTGGCGCTTGATTGTACCCGGCTGCGGCGCGTCGGGATAATTGTTGTCGTAGCTGCCGTCGTCCCGCGGTGCCGGCGGATAGGCATCGACTGAACCATTTCCGTCAGGATCGTATTCGTCGGCGGGCGGTGGAATGACCCGGCCTTCCTCTTCCAGCTGTCTGCGGCGGAAGCGGGCCATGTCCTGGGGATCGTCGAGATAGTAACGGTCATCGTCGGCGGGTGCGCGGCCAAGTTCACGCATCCGGCTCTCGCGGCGCAGCGCCCGCCGGTCGAGGCGTGTCTGTGGCGGCTGGATGGCGATCACCTTGCCGGTATCCGAATCGACGATGACGCGATTGCCCCTGGCGTCGTAATAAATGTCGAGATTGCCGTCCTGGGCGAGCAGAATGCCGCCACTCCCGGACGTGCGGACAGGCTGGGCGGCACCGTCGTGCGTCGGCGCGGCGAACGCATTGGAAAACACCAGTCCCGCGGCAAGCGCCGAAAGGGTGAAGATAGTGCGCAGCATCGTGCGAAACTCTCCGGTCCGTATGTGCCGCCGCCCGGCATTGTTCAGTTCGGCGAACCCTTCGCCAGCAAACCAGTTATCCACCATATGGTTCCAACATGAACCGGGCATGAAGATGGCGGTTTTCCGGCGCCTCGGGGAATATTGGCTAGCTTGCGCCAAGCCCCAATTCCTTGCGCGCCTGCTTCGTCAGCTTAAGGGCAACAAGGCGGTGGCTCTCGCGCAGATAATCCTCCAGCGCACCATCATCCATGCTCTGGCTTGTCTGACGCTGGATCCACTTCATGCCGCGGGAGGCAAGATAGGGCGCGGGGCGCAGGCCGGGCTGCTCCTTGAGCACGTCATAGGCGATGTCGGAGCATTTGAAGGTGACGAAGAGCTGCCGACCCTGATCCCAGCCACCAATCGCAAACACCTTGGTCCCGACCTTCCAGACATGGGCGCCGCCCCATTGCACCACGTGATTCGTTGCAGGCAGCGAAGCGCAGAAGCCGTTGTAGTCGTCCAGCGTCATCAATCCCCCGCCAATTGCATGAAAACGCCGCGCGTCCGGTGGACGCGCGGCGTCTGAATCAGGCCGCGACCTCGGCCGCGACGATCGCCGGCTTGGAGCGGAAATTCAGCCGGTCGGAACCGGCCGTGACCTTGACCGTCGAGCCGTCCAGTATCTCGCCGAGCAGGATCTTTTCCGCCAATGGATCCTGCAGCTCCTTCTGCATCACCCGCTTCAGCGGCCGGGCACCATAAGCGGGGTCGTAACCCTTGGCCGCCAGCCACTCGATCGCCTCGGGATCCAGCGACAGCGTGATCTTGCGATCGGTCAGCAGGCTCTCGAGCCGCTTGAGCTGGATCTCGACGATACGGTCCATGTCCTTGCGGCGCAGCCGGTGGAACAGGATCACCTCGTCGACGCGATTGAGGAACTCCGGCCGAAACGATGCCCTGACCACGCCCATCACTTCGTCTCGTACGGCATCGACATCCTGGTCCTCGCCGAGATTGACGAGATATTCGGCTCCCAGGTTAGACGTCATGATGATCAGTGTGTTGCGGAAGTCGACGGTGCGGCCCTGCCCGTCGGTGAGCCGGCCGTCATCGAGCACCTGCAACAGCACGTTGAAGACATCCGGATGCGCCTTTTCGATCTCGTCGAACAGCACGACCTGATAGGGCCGGCGCCGCACCGCTTCGGTCAGCGCACCGCCTTCCTCATAGCCGACATAGCCGGGAGGCGCGCCGATCAGCCGGGCGACGGAGTGCTTCTCCATGTATTCGGACATGTCGATGCGCGCCAGCGCCGTCTCATCGTCGAACAGGAAATTGGCCAAAGCCTTGGTCAGTTCCGTCTTGCCGACGCCGGTAGGCCCGAGGAACATGAACGAGCCGATCGGCCGGTTCGGATCCTGAAGGCCCGCACGGGCACGCCGCACAGCCTTGGAAACGGCCTGCACCGCTTCGCCCTGGCCGACGACACGCTTGCCGATCTCGTCTTCCATGCGCAGCAGCTTGTCACGCTCGCCCTGCAGCATCTTGTCGACCGGAATGCCGGTCCAGCGCGACACGATATGGGCGACGTGGTCGGGCGTGACCACTTCCTCGACCATGCCGGCCTTGCCGTCCTGGGCTTCGGCCTCCTTCAGCTTCTTTTCCAATTCCGGGATCTTGCCATAGGCAAGCTCGCCGGCGCGCTGGAACTCACCCTTGCGCTGGGCAATGGCAAGGTCGTTGCGCGCTTCGTCGAGCTCCTTCTTCAAGTCGGCCGCTAGCCCGAGCTTCTGCTTCTCGGCCTGCCACTTCGCGGTGATCTCTGTCGATTCCTCTTCCAGGCCGACAAGTTCCTTTTCCAGGCGGGCGAGCCGGTCCTTCGAGGCATCGTCCGTCTCGACCTTCAACGCTTCGCGTTCAATCTTGAGCTGCATGATGCGGCGGTCGATCTCGTCCAGCGCTTCGGGCTTGGAATCGACCTGCATCCTGAGCCGCGAGGCGGCTTCGTCGACGAGGTCGATCGCCTTGTCCGGCAGGAAGCGGTCGGCGATGTAGCGGTTGGACAATGTCGCCGCCGCCACCAGTGCCGAATCGGAGATACGCACCTTGTGGTGCTGCTCGTATTTCTCCTTCAGGCCGCGCAGGATCGAGACCGTGTCCTCCACTGTCGGCTCGTCGACGAAGACGGGCTGGAAACGGCGGGCAAGGGCGGGATCCTTCTCGACATGCTTCCTGTATTCATCCAGCGTGGTGGCGCCGACGCAGTGCAGTTCGCCGCGCGCCAGCGCCGGCTTCAGGAGATTCGACGCGTCCATGGCGCCATCGGCCTTGCCGGCGCCGACCAGCGTGTGCATCTCATCAATGAACAGGATGATGTTGCCACTGGCCGAAGTGACTTCCGAAAGCACAGCCTTCAGCCGCTCCTCGAATTCGCCGCGATATTTGGCACCGGCAATCAGCGCGCCCATGTCGAGCGCCATCAACTGCTTGTCCTTAAGCGATTCCGGCACGTCGCCATTGACGATGCGCAGCGCCAGCCCTTCGGCGATCGCCGTCTTGCCGACGCCCGGCTCGCCGATCAGCACCGGGTTGTTCTTGGTGCGGCGCGACAGCACCTGGATGGTGCGTCGAATCTCGTCGTCGCGGCCAATCACGGGGTCGAGCTTGCCCGCGCGTGCGTCCGCGGTGAGGTCGCGTGCGTATTTCTTCAGCGCGTCATAGCCCTGTTCGGCACTCGCCGAATCGGCGGTGCGGCCCTTGCGGACGTCGTTGATGACCTGGTTCAGCGCCTGCGCGGTGACACCGGCCTTGGCCAGGATTTCGGCGGTCTTGGCCGATTTCTCCATGGCAAGCGCCTGCAGCAGCCGCTCGACGGTGACAAAGCTGTCGCCGGCCTTCTTGGCCAGGTCTTCGGCGGTCGAGAACACTTTGGCCAGCGGCTGTGCCAGATAGAGCTGGCCATTGCCGCCCTCCACCTTGGGCATCGCCTCGAGCGCCGTCTCGACGCCGAGCTTGACATCGCGGACATTGCCGCCGGCGCGCTCGATCAACGACGCGGCCAAGCCT
Source organism: Mesorhizobium sp. B2-3-15 (assembly GCF_006442875.1). Lineage (NCBI taxonomy): Bacteria > Pseudomonadati > Pseudomonadota > Alphaproteobacteria > Hyphomicrobiales > Phyllobacteriaceae > Mesorhizobium > Mesorhizobium sp. B2-3-15. The sequence goes on from NZ_VFVO01000010.1 coordinate 9,804, forward strand.
TCATCATCGTCGACGAGGACTTTCAGAATGTGTTCGGGGGTGAATTGCTGGTGGTTGCGCGAGAGCGCCATGGTCTGCGCGGACTGAATAAAGCCGCGCACGCGCTCTGAGTATTTCTCAAGGTTCATATTTGTCTCCTTCCATCACCGGCCCGCTTTGCGGCACCGGATCAGATTGCGGTGACGGACCCGCCCATTCGAGCCGGATCCTGTTCAGGCCAGATATGGTGCATGGACCCTTGCCCCTCAAGATGTCGCAATATGGCAGGTGCATAATATTCCACGTCAGCCCAAACGAAAACGGCGGAGATTTCTCTCCGCCGCTCAAGGCCTTGAATGCCGTTCGCTCAGTTGTCGATGTCGGAAACCACGGGTTCGGCACCGCCGCTGTCGGCCGGAGCCGCCGCTGTCTCGGCCGCGTCCCCATTTTCGCTGCCGCTCTCGACCTGATCGGCATTGGTGCGCGGACGGCGCGGACGCCGTGGACGGCGGGCAGCACCGCTTTCGGCGGCCGCCTCATTGAGTTCGGCCTGGGCGGCCAGACCTGCCGGTGAAAAATTCTCGAACCGTGGAGCCGGCTCGGCCGCCGCGACCGTCTCGGGGGGCGGAGCGGCCTCTGCCTGGACTTCCGTCTGCCCCGGGGCCTCGTTGCGCTGTTGCTGTCCGCCCTGTTCGGGTGAAGCGTGGTCGCGCTGGCCGTAGCCGCCATTGGGGCGGCGATCGCGATGGCGCCCGCCACCGTTGTCGCGGCCGCCATTGTTGCGACCGTTATTGTCGCGCCCGCTGTTGTCGCGCCCGCTATTGTCGCGATTGTCGCGACCGTTTTCCCGGTTCAGCGCAACCTCCGCAGGCATGCCCTCGATCACCGGCTGCGGACCTGCGCCATGGTTGATTACGGGAAGCTGTGGATCGGAACCGGCATTGCCGCTGCTATTGCCGGCCCCACTGCCGGCATTGTCGAACTCATCGCGATCGTCATCGCCGTCCTCGTCGAACTCGTCGCGTGCCTGCTGGACGTTCTGGATCGGCATCTGCGCCTGCGCGGCGGCAATGATGCGATTGTAGTGTTCAGCGTGCTGGAGGTAATTCTCCGCCATCACCCGGTCGCCGGAGCTGTGCGAGTCACGGGCAAGCGTGGCGTATTTTTCGGCAATTTGCTGAGCCGATCCACGGATTTTCACGTCCGGGCCGTTGCTCTCGTAATTGCGCGTAAGCGGATTCGGCCCCTTGCGGTTGTTGTTATTGTTGTTGTTATTGTTATTGCCACCGCCGCCGCCATTGTTGTTGCGACCGCGCATGCGCCTGTTCTGCTGTTGTGGCCTCATTCGACTCTCTTCATCTTGAAATTTTGAAAAACTCTTCACGAACGGAGGCGCTCATGCAGCCAGCCGTTTCGTTTCTTCACCGGCGTTCGCCCGCATCGATTGCGTTGGCGCCACGTGTCATCCTGTTTCCGGTTACATCACTTGCCGGACGATTCCCGCACGAAGCTTGGGCGTCGTTTGCGCAAGAAGGCAGCTATTTCCAAGGAAAAACCGAATCGCTAAGAGCACTGCCTGCTTCGTCTCATCCGGTTAGGCGACCCTAGCCGCATTCCCCGGTATTGCCAAGCGCTTTTTTTGCACTGCGTCAAGACGTTGCTCGTTGAAAAACAAGAACCCTGTCGTTTCCGCCGAGATCGCTAAAAACCTCGCCAGCCGCGTAACCGGCCGCGCGAAATATATCGTTGACTTCGTTGCTTTGCGTGTGGCCGATCTCGACCGCAATCCTGCCTTCGGCTTCCAGAAACCTTGCCGCATCGGCGGCGATGATCCTGTAGGGGTTCAGCCCATCCACACCGCCATCAAGGGCAAGGCGCGGGTCGAAATCGCGGACTTCGTCCTGCAGATTTCCAATCTCTTGTGTTGGTATATAGGGAGGGTTTGCGGCAATTACATGGTACCGGCCGGAAACTTTTTTAAACCAGTCCGACTGAACCGCCGTGAACCGGCCGCCGAGGCCGAATTGCCCGGCATTGCGGGCCGCCGTGGCCAGAGCGCCGGCGGAGATGTCGACACCGGTGGCGGTCGCGGCCGGCACGACGCTCAGCAGCGCCAGGGCGATCGCGCCCGTTCCGGTGCCGAGATCGAGGATGCGGCATGTGCCCTCCCGCGTGGCTATTGCCTTGACGAAGGGCAGCACCGCCTCGACCAGCGTTTCGGTGTCCGGTCGCGGCTCCAGCGTCTCCGGCGACAGCGACAAGCGCAAACCGTAGAACTCGCGATAGCCGAGGATGCGATGCACCGGCTCGCCACGGGCTCGCCGTCTCAAGGCGCCGTCGATCGCGGCGATGGCGTTCCCGTCGATCTTGCACTCCGGGTCGGCGATCGCCTGGTTGCGCGTCGTGCCGGAATAGTGCTCGACGATCAGCCGCGCATCGAGCGCGGGATCATCGATGCCGGCTGCGGCAAGCCGGGTCCGCGCTTCCCGCAGCAGCGGCCCCAGTGCCGCGGGCGGATGGTCAGCCATCGATGCCGATATCGGCCAGCAGCTTCGACTGATGATCGGCGATCAGTGCGTCGACGATTTCGTCGAGTTCACCCATCATCACCCGGTCGAGTTTGTAGAGCGTCAGGTTGATGCGATGGTCGGTGACCCGGCCCTGCGGAAAATTGTAGGTGCGGATGCGCTCGGAGCGGTCGCCGGAACCGACCTGCGACTTGCGCGACTCGGAACGCTCCTCATCCGCCTTGCTGCGCTCCATGTCATAGAGCCGGGCGCGCAGGATCTGCATGGCCTTGGCCCGGTTCTGGTGCTGCGACTTCTCCGCTTGCACCACCATGATGCCGGTCGGCAAATGGGTGATGCGGACCGCGGAATCGGTGGTGTTGACGTGCTGGCCGCCGGACCCGGAGGCACGCATCGTGTCGATGCGGATGTCCTCGGCCCTGATGTCGATGTCGACCTCTTCGGCTTCCGGCAGCACGGCGACTGTGGCGGCTGACGTGTGGATGCGCCCGCTGGCCTCGGTGGCCGGCACGCGCTGGACGCGATGCACCCCGGATTCGAATTTCAGATGGGCGAACACACCTTTACCGGAGATCGTGGCGATGATTTCCTTGAAGCCCCCGGCATCGCCGTCGCTGGCCGATACCGTTTCGAACCGCCAGCCGCGTTCGGCGGCATAGCGCTCATACATGCGAAACAGGTCGCCGGCGAAGAGTGCCGCCTCATCGCCGCCGGTGCCGGCGCGGATTTCGAGAATGGCGTTCTTGTCGTCGGCGGCATCCCTGGGCAGGAGCAGGATCTGGATGTCTTTCTGCAGCGTCTCGATGCGCTCCTCGACGCCGGGCAGATCTGCCTCGGCAAGCGCCCGCATCTCGGCGTCGGTGCCCTTGTCGGCGAGCATCGCTTCGAGGTCGGCCTGCTCGTGCTCGGCAGAGCGCAATTCCCTGACCTTGGCCACCATCTCCTGCAACTCGGCATATTCCGATGCCATCCTCACATAGGCATCCGGCGCCGGTCCAGCCGACATCTGCGCTTCGAGCATCTCGAAACGCTTGACGACTTGATCCATACGATCGCGGGGCAAATTGACCATGATGAGGGTGCTACAACGGGATCGAGCGGTCGTCGGCGAAGGCCTGCAGCAATGCCCGCATCGGCAGCCCTTGCGCCGGCGCCATCAGATTGTCGTCGAAGAAAGCCTTCAGCTCCTCCAGCGGCAGCTCCGTCAGCATGGCCTTGACCGGACCGATCGAGGCCGGCGACATCGAGATCGAGCGAAAACCGAGGCCGATCAACGCCATCGCCGAGATCGGCTTGCCGGCGAGTTCACCGCACAGGGTGACGGGCGTATGATTGCGGGCGCCGGCGTCGGCGATCTGCTTGAGCACGCGCAGGAACGGCGCCGACAACGTATCGAAGCGGTTGGCCAGTTGCGTGTTGCCGCGGTCGACCGCCATGACGAACTGGAACAGGTCGTTCGATCCGACCGAGACGAAGTCGACCGCCTTCATCAGCTCGTCGAGCTGGAACAAAAGCGACGGCACTTCCAGCATGGCGCCCAGCTTGAGACTGGTCGGCAGATGATGGGCAAAGCGTGAGAGATGCCGCACCTCGCGGTCGATGATTTCGCGCGCCTGGGCGATTTCGCCGAGCTCGGTCACCATCGGCAGCATCAGCTTGAGCTCGCGCCCGCCGCTGGCCTTGAGCAAGGCGCGGATCTGGGTGCGCAGCAAGCCCGGCCGATCTAGCGTCAGGCGGATCGCCCGCCAGCCGAGCGCCGGATTCTCTTCCTGGACCGCGCCCTTGAAATAGGGCAGCACCTTGTCGCCACCAATGTCGATGGTGCGGAAGGTGACCGGCTTGCCGCGCGCGGCCTCAAGCACGTCGCGGTAGAGTTTTTCCTGGGCTTCGGCGCGCGGAAAGGTCGACGCGACCATGAACTGCAGTTCCGTGCGGAACAGGCCAATGCCGGCGGCGCCCGCCTCCGCCAACTGCGGCAGGTCGACGGCAAGCCCGGCATTCATCAGCAGGTCGACCTGGACCCCGTCCCGGGTCGTCGACGGCTTCTTGCGCAGTTCGCGGTAGACCTCCTGCCGGCGCGCCCGGAACCGCACCTTCTCGGCATAGGCGGCTTCAAGATCGGATTGCGGCCGCAGATGGATCGCGCCTTCCTCGCCGTCGACGATGATGGCATCGCCGTTTTCCGCCATGGAAACGGCGCCCTTCATCTGTCCGGCGACGGGAATGCCCATGGCGCGCGCGACGATGACGACATGGCTGGTCGCCGCGCCATCCTCCAGCACCAGCCCGCGCAGCTTGTCGCGAGGATAGTCGAGCAGTTCGGCAGCGCCCATCGAGCGGGCGACGATGATGGCGTCCTTGGGCAGCGAGGCCGCGACATCCTCGGGCCCACGTCCCATCAGCTGGCGCAACAGCCGGTTGGCGAGATCGTCGAAATCGCTCATCCGCTCGCGCAGATAGGGATCGGTCATGTGCAGCATGCGGGCGCGCATGTCGCTCTGAACTTTTTCGACCGCCGCCTCGGCCGTCAGGCCGTTACGGATCGCCTCTTCCAGGCGCCGTACCCAGCCCCGGTCGTTGGCGAACATGCGGTAGGCTTCCAGCACCTGGCGATGCTCGCCCTCGAAGGCGACATCGCGGCGCTCCAGCATGTCGTCGATGGAAAGCCGCAGAGAACCAAGCGAGGCTTCGAGCCGCCGGACCTCCTCCTCGCTGTCCTCGTTGAACAAATTGGTGACGACGATACGCGGCTCGTGCAGCACGACGTGACCGAGCCCGACGCCATCGTTGAAGGACAGGCCGGTGAAGCTGACAGGCCGGCGCAGGTCGAGTTCGAGGCCTGGCCGGGTCAGCCGCGCCAGATCGCCGGTGGCGATCATCTCTGCGATGACCATGGCCGTGGTTTCCAGCGCCTCGACCTCGTCGTCGCGGTAGTGGCGCATGGTCTTGTTCTGGACGACCAGGACGCCCAGCGTGCGCCCTGCCCTGAGCACCGGCACGCCGAGGAAGGAATTGTAGATCTCCTCCCCGGTCTCCGGCAGGTAGGCGAAGGCCGGGTGTTCTTGCGCGTTGGACAGGTTGAGCGGCCTGGCACTCGCGGCAATGGTGCCGACCAGGCCTTGCCCTAGCCGCAGCTGCGCCAAGTGGACGGCGTTCGGGTTCAGACCCTCGGTGGCGTAGAGCTCCAGCACCGAATCGGCGCGCAGCACGTAGAGCGAGCAGACTTCCGCGACCATGTTGGAGGCGATGTCGCGCACAATCCGGTCGAGCCGCTCCTGCGGCTCCAGCGGCTCCTGCATGAGCTCGCGGAGCCGTTTCAGCAAAACGCGCGGGCCAACGGCCGTGTCACGCATCGCGGCTTCTTCTCCAATAGACTTCTTGCCGGGGCAGTTTCCGCCGCGCCCGGCAAGTGCGCAACAGCTGATTCAGTCCTGCTACTGCTTATCCAGACCGTAGACGGAATGCAAAGTGCGAACCGCAAGTTCCGTATAGGGACCGTCGATCAGTATCGAAATCTTGATCTCGGAGGTGGTGATGGCGCGGATGTTGATCGCCTTGTCGGCCAGCGCCTTGAAGGCGGTGGCGGCGACGCCGGCATGGCTCCGCATGCCGATGCCGATGACCGAAACCTTCGACATGCCAGCTTCCGACTGCACGACATCGTAGCCGATCTCGGCTTTCAGCCGGTCGAGCACGGCCAGCGCCTTGTCGACATCGCCCGACGGCACGGTGAAGGTCATGTCGGTCAGCTTGCCGTCCTCGGAAATGTTCTGGACGATCATGTCGACATTGATGTTGGCCTCGGCCAGCGGTCCGAAAATGCCGGCGGCGACGCCCGGCCGGTCGCCGACGCGGCGCAGCGAAATCTGGGCCTCGTCCTTGGCATAGGCAATTCCGGTGACGACCTGCTGTTCCACGATCTCTTCCTCGTCGCAAATGAGCGTTCCCGGAGGATTGAGCAAATCCCCCATTCCGGGCGCATCGGGATCGTCGAAGGACGACCGCACGAAGGTACGCACCCTGTGCACCATGGCAAGCTCGACCGAACGCACCTGCAGAACCTTGGCGCCGAGCGAGGCCATTTCAAGCATTTCCTCGAACGATATCTTGGCCAGCCGCCGCGCTTTGGGCTCGATGCGCGGGTCGGTGGTGTAGACCCCATCGACGTCGGTGTAGATGTCGCAGCGGTCGGCCTTGACCGCGGCGGCGATCGCCACGGCGCTGGTATCGGAGCCGCCACGTCCGAGCGTGGCGATGCGGTTGTCCGGCCCGATGCCCTGGAAACCGGCGATGACAGCCACCTGGCCTTCGCCGAAGCGCTTGACCAGGAAGGCGCCGTCGATGTCGAGGATGCGCGCCGCGCCATGCGCGTTGTCGGTCTTGATCGGAATCTGCCAGCCCTGCCAGGAGCGCGCATGCACGCCCATGTTCTGCAAGGTGATGGCGAGAAGGCCAGCCGTGACCTGTTCGCCGGAAGCGACGACCGCGTCATATTCGCGGGCATCGTGCATCGGTGAGGCCTCGCGGGTCCAGCCGACCAGCTCGTTGGTCTTGCCGGCCATCGCCGAAACCACCACAGCCACCTCGTGACCGGCGTCGACCTCGCGTTTGACGTGACGTGCCACGTTGCGGATGCGAGCGATGTCGGCGACGGAGGTCCCGCCGAATTTCATCACGATACGCGCCATGGAAGCGAAATGCCTTTGACTGGAGCCGGCCCGCAGCCGAAAATGGAAGAAAAGCGCCCGGCTGCCGCCGGCCACTGAATGCGCGGCCTCCATAGCCAAATGAGGAAGGTTTCGCAAGGCTGACGGCGGATTGCATAACAGCACGACATATTGCCTTCCGGCCCGGCGCCGCTTACCAAATGCTGCCCGCGGGAAATTGCTTTTGGTTCGGCATAACAGATGATTGCTCGGCTTCGGCGCGCCATGCGATTGCAATCGCTCCCGCTTGTCGCGGGCTTTGCGGTGCTGGCACTGATCGTCGGCACCCGTGCGGTGCTCGTCGAGAGCCAAAGGGACAGTCGTGCCGCCGCACGTGAGACAATCGAGTACCAGGAGCAGCTTTCCGGGCTGCTTTCATTGGCGCAGGAGGCCCAGAGTGGTCAGCGCGGCTACCTGCTGACCGGTGAAAAATCCTATCTGGAGCCTTACCGGAAGGCCGTCGAGGCAATTCCGGGACAATTGGCGCGGGTCGACAGCGCGACCGCTCCCGACGACCAGATCGCCCAGCAGATCGGCCACATCAAGGACGCGCTTTCGCAACAGCAGGCCGACCTGGCCGAAACCATAGCTCTTTACGAGCGAGGCGATGCGGCGAAGGCCCTGCAACTGGTCCGCAGTGGCCAGGGCAAGGCCGCCATGGACGAGATGCGGGCCAGCATGGACACAATTCGACGCATCGGCGCCGCCGCGGTGGCCGCGCGCGACGAGCGTACCGACCGGGTCGAGGCCTGGCTGCGGATCGGCTCGCTGGCGGCGTTGCTGGCGATTTTCCTGCTTGCCGCCTACACCATACGTCAATCCCGTCGCCGCTTCCACGAGGTGGTCGTCGCCCAGCAAGAGCTGATGCGCAAGAACATCGAACTCGGCAACGAGATCCAGACCCGTGAAAAGGCCGAATCCCAGATACGCCAGATGCAGAAGATGGAGGCTGTCGGACAGCTGACAGGCGGCATCGCCCACGACTTCAACAACATGCTGGCGGTGATCCTCAGCGCCATGAACCTTGCCCAGCGCAAGCTGAAGCGGGGCGAGCATGACATCGAAAAACTCGTCGAGGCCGCGACCGACGCGGCCAGCCGCGCCGCCAACCTGACATCCCGCCTGCTTGCCTTCTCCCGCCTGCAGCCTCTGGCGCCGCAGGTTGTCGACATCAACGGGCTGTTGACCGGCATGTCCGATCTTCTGCGCCGGACCTTGGGGGAAGGCATCCGCATCGAGACAGTATTAGCGGGCGGCCTGTGGAAAACCCACGCCGATCCCAGCCAGATCGAGAACGCGATCCTCAATCTGGCCGTCAATTCCCGCGACGCCATGGACAATGAGGGCAAGCTGACCATCGAGACTGTCAACAGCCACCTCGACGACGGCTATGCGTCGACGCACGCCGAAGTCACGCCTGGCCAATATGTGATGATCGCGGTAACCGACACCGGCGCGGGCATGTCGCCCGAGACCATCGCCAGGGCCTTCGAACCCTTCTTCACGACCAAGCCGGTCAACAAGGGCACGGGACTTGGGCTGAGCCAGGTGTTCGGCTTCGTCAAACAATCGGGCGGCCACGTCAAGATCTACTCCGAGCCCGGCGAAGGCACGACGATCAAGATCTACCTGCCCCGGTTTTTCGGAGCCGAGGAGCCGGCAGCGCCCGTCGGGCGCGATAAGAGCGCCGCCAAGGTCACCGAGACGATCCTCGTCGTCGAGGATGACCCCCGCGTGCGGGCCTCCACGACGGATGTCATGCGCGAACTCGGCTACATCGTCATCCATGCGGGAAGCGGACCGGAGGCCCTTCAGAAGCTCGCCGCGACACCAGGCATCGCCCTGCTTTTCACCGACATCGTCATGCCGGTGATGAACGGCCGCAAGCTCGCCGAGGAAGCGCTCGCGCGCCAGCCCGAGCTGAAAGTGGTCTTCACCACCGGCTTCACCAGGAATGCCGTGGTCCACAACGGCATGCTCGATCATGACGTGCACTTCCTGGCCAAGCCGTTCACCATCGAGCAGTTGGCGGCCAAGCTGCGTGATGTTCTGGACACGAAATAAGCCGGGCCTTTGATCGCCCAGCAACTTTGTCAGCAGAGGAAAATGTTGCCTTGACATTCGATGCCTCACGCCCGACTTCCTAGCGCATGACCCCGAAATCGACTTCGATTTCGGAAAGGGATCATGCGCAGAATCAAAGTGCTACAGCGTCCTTTGCGCGTCCGAAGGACGCGCGGCGCTGTAGCGTCCGAGGAGACCAACCGATGCCTGAGCCCCGACGATCGACGATCGATGCCGGAGAGGTGGAACGCTTTTCCGCCCTTGCCGCCGAATGGTGGAACCCGAACGGCAAGTTTCGTCCGCTACACAAATTCAATCCGGTCCGGCTTTCCTATATCCGCGACCAGATCGCGGCGCGCTTCGGCCGCGACCCACGGGCGGCGCGGCCGTTCGAGGGCCTGCGCATCCTCGACATCGGCTGCGGCGGTGGCCTTCTGTGCGAGCCGATGGCCCGGCTCGGTGCCGAGGTGGTCGGAGCGGACGCGTCCGAAACAAACATCGAAGTGGCGAAACTGCATGCCGCCGAGGGCAATGTCAGCGTCGACTATCGTGCCACGACGGCGGAAGATCTCGCCGAGGCCGGTGAAAAATTCGATGTCATCCTCAACATGGAAGTGGTCGAACATGTCGCCGATATCGACCTGTTCGTCGCCAAATGCGGCGAGATGGTCAGACCCGGCGGCATCATGTTCGTGGCCACTATCAACCGCACGCTCAAGGCGCTCGGCCTCGCCATCATCGGCGCCGAATATGTGTTGCGCTGGCTGCCGCGCGGCACCCACCAATTCGGCAAGCTGGTGCGCCCGGAAGAGCTGGAAAAGGCGCTGCGCGGCGCCGGCCTGACCATCATCGACCGCACCGGCGTCTCCTACAATCCGCTTGCCGACCGCTGGGCGCGGTCGAAGGACATGGACGTCAACTACATGGTGCTGGCGGAAAAGGAATCGGTCTGACAGCCAATCCTCGGCCAGCCGAGGCCGGAGCCCGGCGGTGACGCTGACGGCAGTGCGACGTGCGCCTCGAAGCCGTCAGGCTTTCTGGCTCTGCGCCTTGGTGGTGATGAACACGCCCGCGGTGATGATGACGGCGCCGACCCAGGTCAGCAGTTGATAGTGTTCACCAAGGAAGATCGTGCCGGCAAACAGTCCGACCGCTGCCGCGACATAGCCGATCTGGCTGAGATAGACCGGACCGCCAACCGCCTGCAGCCGGAAGAAGAAAGCAAACATCGCCGATGCCGAGGCCATCTGCGCCACGACGATGAGCGGCACGGCGCCAAGCTGGACGAAGGCCTTGCCTCCGAGCAAGGTCAGGATGCCGACGAGCAGCATCGCCGCGGACGCCAGATGGCTGCCGACCGCGAGTTCGATCGGACCGGTTCCTTCCGGCCAGTCGATGGTGCGGTAGATGTTGCCGGCGGCAAGGCTGACCGGGATCAGCAGTCCCATCATCACCCAGAACAGATCGGCCGGCTGGCCGGCCTCGCCGCGCGTCACCGCCACCATGACGGCGCCGACGAAGCCGACGGCGATGCCTGATACGCTCAGCATGTTGGGGCGCCGGACGCCGAGCAGGATCGAAAACACCAATGTGATCACCGGCGACAGCGTGAACATGATGCCGGTGTAGCCGGCGCCCAGATGCGGAATGGCCGAAAACATCAGGAGATTGGGGACGGCATAGGACACTGCCGCGGTGACGAAGAAATAGCGCAGTTTGTGCGGGGTGAGCCGGATGCGCTGACCATGCGCCAGGAGCACGCACAAAAGCACGCCGCCAGCGCCGAGCGAGATGACAAAGGCCCAGACCATGGCTGGCACGCCGGCCGCCGTGGCGAGCTTGCCGAAGGGCAGCGTCAGGCCCAGCAGGCCGCCGGTGACAACCAGCAGGCCGAGCGCCGAATCCCAGAGATATTTCATGATGGAACCCTATGGGTGCACAGCCTCTTGGCCGGCGTTGACTATTGAGATAAGATAATGGAAAGATTCTTAACGTCAAGATACATTATGGTGAGATAGATGGACCGCGCTGGGAAAGCCATCGAGCAATGGCGGCGGGAACGGCCGGACCTGGATGTGTCGCCGATGGCCGTGATCGGGCGCTTGAATGAGGTCTCCTCGCTGATAGCACGTGATCGCCTCGCTCCGCTGTTTGCCCGTTTTGGACTGCAGGCGGGAGAGTTCGATGTATTGGCGACGCTGCGCCGCTCCGGCTCGCCTTACGCGCTGACCCCGACAGCGCTCTACGAGGCCACCATGGTGACCTCCGGCGCCATGACCAACCGGCTCGACCGGTTGGAAAAGGCCGGATTGATCCTGCGTGCACCGCACCCCAACGATCGGCGCGGCATCGTCGTGCGGCTGACCGAAAAGGGGCTCGCCTTGATCGACGAGGCCGTTGCGGCCCATGTGGCGAACGAGCACCAGATCCTGTCCGGCCTGACACAGACCGAACGGGAAACGCTTTCGCACCTGCTGGAAAAGTTGATCGGCAGCGTGAGCTGATCGCTCAGTTCCGGTCGTCCGGAAACACCGGGATCGGCATGAACTCGACGCCGTCCTCGGCCAGGCTCTTGGCCTCTTCCAGCGTCGCCTCGCCATAGATGCCGCGCGCATCGGTTTCGCCGAAATGGATCTTGCGCGCTTCCTCGGCGAACTTGTCGCCGACATAGTCGGCGTTTTCGCGCACCTTCTCGGCCATCGCCTTCAGCTGCGCCAGCGCCTGCTTCTGCGCCTCGCCCATGGCAAACGCTATGGTTTCCTGCCTGCGGGCCGTGGAAACGGCCGGAGCCATCAGCGCCTTCTCGACCTTGTGCGAGCCGCAGCTGGGGCAATCGACAAAACCGCGCTTCTTCTGCGTGTCGAAATCGTCATTGCTGCGAAACCAACCCTCGAACTCATGCTCGTTTTCGCAGATCAGGGAAAAGCGGATCAAGATGCGGCGCCCCTGAGACGCGGCGCCTCGCCGGCTTTGATGGTGAAATCCCGCGCATTCCTGAGATTGGGGATCTTCTTGCGCGCGGCAAGCGACTGCGCCGGGTCGATCTCCGCGACAATCACCGCTGGCTCGTCATGCGCGGCTTCGGCGATGATGCGGCCCCACGGATCGACGATCAGCGAATGCCCATAGGTCTCGCGGCCGTCCTCGTGCAGGCCGCCTTGCGCGGCGGCGACGACATAGGCGCCGTTCTCAATGGCGCGTGCCCTGAGCAGCACATGCCAATGCGCCTCGCCGGTCTGGCGGGTGAAGGCCGCGGGCACGGTCAGCACCTCGGCGCCGGCCATCGCTTCGGCACGGAACAATTGCGGAAAACGCAGGTCGTAGCAGACGGCAAAGCCTAGTTTCGCATCGTTGATCGGAATAACGACGGCTTCGGTCCCCGGCTCATAGGCGGCGGATTCGCGCCAGCTTTCGCCGTTATCGAGGTCGACGTCGAACATGTGGATCTTGTCGTAGGTGGCGAGCGTCGCGCCATCGGGTCCGAACAGGAGCGCGCGGTTGGCGAGCTTGCCGTCGGCGCGCAGTATGGCGGTCGAGCCGACGTGCAGGAAGATGCCGAGCTCACTGGCGAGCTTCCGCGCGGTTGCGACAACGATGTCCTTGTCCTGCGAGGTGAAGGAGGCGGCACGCGCTTCCTTGTCGCGGATCAGTGCACCGGTCATCTCCGGCGTCTGGATATAGGTCGCGCCCTGGCCCGCGGCCTCGCGCACCAGCCGCTCCATATCGGCCGCATTGCGCTCGGGGCTCTCGCCTGAACGCATCTGCACTGCCGCCGCCTTGAAAACACCCGCCGTCTTGAAAACACCCATTGTCATACCCCTCAAATCGACGAGCCGTTGGCGAGCAGTTTGTCCAGTCGGCCTTCTGCCTCCAGATCATGGAGGTCGTCGCAGCCACCGACATGTGTGTCACCTATGAAAATCTGCGGAAAGGTCGTGCGCCCGTGCGCTCGCGACATCATCTCCTGGCGCAGTTCCGGGGAGAAGGAAGCGTCGTGCTCGGTATAGGCGACGCCTTTGCGCTCCAGCAACCGCTTGGCCGCCGTGCAGTAGCCGCACATCATGCGCGTATAGATCGTGACATCGACCATGACGAGTTCCGCTTCCGTTGCCGACTTATATAGTCACGGACTCGTCCGCCCGGAAGTCCCCCCGGCAACACGCGGGCAAAGGTCAGCACGTCGACGGCGGCCGCACCTCCCCTTTTCAGCGCCTTGGTGGCGGCACGCACGGTGGCGCCGGTGGTGTAGACATCGTCGATCAGAAGCACCCTGCGGCCGGCAATCTCGATCTCGGCCTCTGCCGGCACGCGAAAGGCGGCGCGTACATTTTCCTCGCGCTCCTGCCGCTCCAGTCCGACCTGCTGGCGGGTGAGTTTCACGCGCCGCATGGCGGAGGGCGCGAAAGACAGCCCGCTGAGCTCGCAAACCGCGCGCGCCAGTTCCGCCGACTGGTTGAACCGCCGCCTGAAGAAACGGCGCCAATGCAGCGGCACCGGCACCACCACATCCGCGTCGGCGATGAGCTCGGCGCCCACACGGACCATCCAGCGCGCCATCCAGGGTGCGAGATCCGTGCGGTCCTGGTATTTCAGCCCTTGCACCATCTGGCGGGCAACGCCGGAGTAGACGACCGCGGCCCGTGCCCGTTCGAAGGGAGGCGGATCCGCGATAGCCTCCGCCGACAGAAAACCATCGCTCATGTGATGGGTGAACGGCGTGCCCATCACCGGACACCAGGGCCGCTCCAGCAGCCGCAGCTTCGGCCAGCAGTCGCCGCACAACACACCGGGCTGCGAGACCTCCCGGCGGCAGCCGGCGCAGACCGGCGGAAACAGGATGCGCGCCGGCCAGCCCAGAGCCGACCGGGCAGCAGACCCGGCTAGCTTACCGATCTCGACGGACTTGATCTTGGGCATCGGATCGGCCACGTGATTGGTTGCTCGGCACCACCATACCAACCATATCAGGGCGCCGACATACAAGGATCAATCCCTTGCAGCCTATAATGGACACCTCTCTGTGGCTGGCGCACAAGCGGCGCGCGCTCATCCATCCGGTTGACGGCGCCGACTTCCTCATGCGCCGTGCCGCCGAGGATCTCGCCGACCGGCTGGGCGCCGTCGAGCGAAAGTTCGCCAAGGCGGCGGTGCTGTTTTGCCAGACATCGGCCGCGGCCGATGTCCTTGCGCGGAGCGGCAAGGTGGCGGATCTCGCCCGTGTCGAGACGGCCGCGGCTTTCCTGAACGGTGCCGCCGGCCTGATTGCGCCGCCGGAGACCGTCCCGTTCGAGCCGCAAAGTCTTGATCTGGTGGTATCGCTTTTGTCGCTGCAGGCGATGAACGACATCCCGGGCATGTTGATCCAGATCCGTCGCGCGCTGCGGCCGGACGGACTTTTCCTCGGCGCCTTCGCAGGCGCCGGCACGCTTGCGGAACTGCGCGAAAGCCTGCTTGCCGCCGAGACAGAGCTCTACGGCGGCGTCAGCCCTCGCGTCATCCCCTTCACCGACGTACGCGATGCCGGTGCGTTGCTGCAGCGCGCCGGTTTCGCGCTGCCGGTCGCTGACGTCGAGACGGTAACGGTGCGCTATGCCAACCTGTTTGCCCTGATGGCGGATCTGCGTGCCATGGGCGAAACCAGCGCGCTGGCCGATCGCAGCCGGCGGCCGGGCACGCGCCAGCTGTTTGCCCGCGCCGCGGAAATCTACGCCGAACGCTTTTCCGACCCCGACGGTCGTATCAGGGCAAGCTTCTCGACGGTCTGGATGTCCGGCTGGGCGCCCGATGCATCGCAGCAAAAGCCGCTGAAACCCGGTTCAGCCAAGGTTTCGCTGAAGGCTATACTGGAGGGGCGTGATGGACATTGACCTGGTCGCAGGCGCGGACGCGCCAAGGCTATTGCGCAAAGGCGTTGGCAAGCCTGCTGGAGTTGTCGCTGAACAGCCAGGTCAGCGAGTTGAAGACCTGGCCGATACCGCCGATGATCGTCAGCGACAGCACGGCGATAATCAGACCATATTCGACGACCGTGGCGCCGTTTTCGTCCTCCAGAAAACGCAGCAGCACTGTTTTCATGACCTCGATCCCCGTTGCCGAAACTTTTACCGCGGATCTGTTAAGAAAGGTTAACGGCAAAGGCTTAACAGGCGGTGAAGTCGCCGACCGTCGGAAATGTCCTGGCCTGGTCAGCAGTCGCCACTGCTTTTGCCATCGGAACGGATAATGCAGACGCCTCCCGGATCGGCCTGCAGCACGCTGCGGCGTACCGTATAGGTGCTGCGATGCCTGATCGAACCGGTAGCCGTCATGTCCAGGCCGGGGAAACCGTCTCGGGCCGTTTGCGAACGCGCCTGGTTGTCGAGGAAAGGGGTCGCGATCAACGCCAGCGCCACGGCGGCCGATCCGAACAGCAGCGTGAGGCGCAGGACGCCCATGCCCGCATCAGCGACACGAAAGCCGCGCTCGGGCCGGATCGAATCCCAATCCCTGTCCAGGCTCATTCTATCGCTCCCCAGCGAAATGGCGGCGGCCGCACGAAAAACGGCCATGCATCAATTTTTCATGATGAGATAAATCTTCCATTAACGCTGGCTGATATGGACGGTGGTCCAACCAGATCCTCAAAGGAGATCGATCAGGAAGGGGATCAGTGGCGCATCGGCCGGCGGCATCGGATAGTCGCGCATCTGTTTGGGCCGCACCCATTTCAGCGCCTGCCCTTCCCTCGGCTGGGCGATGCCGCGGAAGCGGCGGCAGACAAAAAGCGGCATCAGCAAGTGGAAGTCGTCATAGGAATGGCTGGCGAAGGTCAGCGGCGCCAGGCATGGGATCTCGGTCTCGATACCGATCTCCTCCTGCAGTTCACGGACAAGGCATTGTTCCGGCGTCTCGCCGGCCTCGACCTTGCCGCCGGGAAACTCCCACAGGCCTGCGAGTTGCTTGCCTTGCGGCCGCTGCGCCAGCAGCACCCGACCATCGGCATCGACCAGCGCGCAAGCGGCGACCAGAAGCAGGCGCTTGCCGCTGGATTGCACATCATTCATGCCCGATTTCACCCATGAACAGCGGGCCGGCGGTAGTGGTAGCGATAGACTTCCTCGAAGCCGAGCGCGCGGTAAAGCGCCAGCGCCGGCGCGTTGCCGGCCTCGACCTGCAGCCAGGCTTCCCGTGCGCCGCGCAGCCTCGCCCATTTCAGCGCCGACAGGATCAGGTTGCGGCCGTGGCCCTTGTTGCGCGCCGCCTTATCGGTAGCGACCTCGAACAGGCCGGCGAGATCGCCGTCATGCACGCAGATCAGCGTCGCCAGCGGCTCCGTCCCATCCTCGAGTGCGAACAGCCCGGCTTCAGGCTGGATAGCGCCGATGATCTCCGACAGGCCCGGCCGCAGCGACACGTCCGAGCTGCTGACCTTGAGCAGTGCGCCGATAAAGCGGCTGATGTCCTTGAGCGGGATCTGGTCCATGGCGGCGTCGAGCTGCGCATCGGCCAGCGGCAGTCGCATGACCAGCGATTCGTCGAACCGGCTCCAGCCCTCCTTGTCGAGATGACTGGCAAGATCGGGACCCGACAATGGCGACATGCGGAACGTCAGCGGCCGGCCGTACGCGTCGAAACGGCGGCTCGCGCGGCCGATGCGGTCGGCGATGTGCTGGATGTCGCCGGGATCGAGCGGATTGACCGAGTTCAGCCGCTTGGCCGGATGACCGGCGGTCAGGCGCACCACCCAGGTGCCGTCATAGTGGACGGCGGCCGCGGGCCAGGCGCGAAAGCCGGCCGCCTCATAGCGGCGCACGGTCGCGAGCATGCTTGCGGGATGACGCGAAACCAAGGCGATCAGCTCCGGTAGTCGCCATTGATGGCGACATATTCCTTGGTGAGATCGCAGGTCCACACTGTCGCCTTGCCGCGGCCGATGCCGATATCGGCGCGGATGCGGATGTCGTCGCGCTTCATATAGGCCGAGGTCTTTTCTTCCGAATAGTTGGGGTCGCGCTCACCCTCGTGCGCCAGCCTGTTGTCGCCGAACCAGATCGACAGCCGGTCGCGATCCGCGGGCTCGCCGGCCTTGCCGACGGCCATGACGACGCGGCCCCAATTGGCGTCCTCGCCGGCGACCGCCGTCTTGACCAGCGGCGAATTGGCGATCGACAGCGCGATGCGTTTGGCCGAGCGGGCCGACTTGGCCCCGGTGACGGTGACCTCGACCTGCTTGCGGGCGCCCTCGCCGTCGCGCACCACCTGCAACGCCAGCGACTTCAGCACCTTGCCGAGCGCCCGGCGGAACTGGCCAAGGCGGGCGTCCCTGGGATCGGTGATCTCGGGCGCGCCGCGCTTTGCCGCCTTGCCGGTGGCAAACAACAGCAGCGTGTCGCTGGTCGAGGTATCGCTGTCGACGGTGACAGCATTGAACGTCTTGGCCGTGCCGCGCGACAACAGGTCCTGCAGGGCAGGAGCCGCGATCGGCGCGTCGGTGGCGATGAAGGACAGCATCGTCGCCATGTCGGGCGCGATCATGCCGGCGCCCTTGGAAATGCCATTGATGGTCACATCGGCGTCGCCGAGCTTGACCGTCGCCGTCGCCACTTTCGGATACGTATCCGTGGTCATGATGGCCTTTGCCGCCTCTGTCCACAGGTCCGGCTTGCCGTCGCTGACCAGCCCGGCGAGCAGATGGCTGAACTTGGCCGTGTCGAGCGGTTCGCCAATGACGCCGGTCGAGGCCAGGAAAACCTCGCCTGCCGTGCAGCCCGCGGCCTTCGCCGCCGCTTCGCCCGTCAGAGCGGTGGATTCGCGGCCCTTCTGCCCGGTGAAGGCGTTGGCGTTGCCGGAATTGACGACCAGCACCCGCGCCTTGCCCGAGCCAAGGTTCTGGCGGCAGAAATCAACCGGCGCCGAGGGACATTTCGACCTGGTGAACACGCCGGCGACCGCGGTGCCTGCATCGAACACCATGGCCAGCAGGTCGGTGCGGCCCTTGTACTTTATCCCTGCTTCGGCGGTGGCGATGCGCACCCCTTCGATTTCTGGCATTTTGGGGTATTTCTTCGGCGCAAGCGGGGAAATCGTCGTGGACATTCAGACCTCGGGCGGGAAAATCGCAAGGGAAGGCCGGTTTGCCCGATACGGCGAGCCGGTGCAAGCGCGTTTTCGTCGCTCCCGCGGAGGGCAAACCCGTTCAGGATCAAGCTTGCATTTCAAATCTGTTGGCGTCGCCGGGGTCCGTGGCGCTATGATCTTCCACATTGGGCAGGCGGGATCACTTATCATTGCCAGCGAATTGAAACGAGGACGAAAGGCATGGCCGAGGAGGCGGATACGGCGCGCAGATCGATCGGTGCGCGGCGCAATCCCGACAGCGCGGACGCCATTCTGGAGGCGGCCGAGGCAGTGCTGGTCGAAGGCGGCTATGCCGGCTTCTCGATCGAGGCCGTGGCGCGCCGCGCGCGCGCCGGCAAGCCGACCATCTATCGCTGGTGGCCAAGCAAGGCGGCATTGCTGCTCGAAGTCTATCAGCGCCAGAAACGCGTCGATATCCCAGACAGCGGAAGCTTGGAAGAAGACCTCGTCGGCTTCCTGAAAAACCTGTTCGCGCATTGGCGCGACACGCCTTCGGGCAGCGTGTACAGGTCGCTGATTGCCGAGGCGCAATCAGACGAGACCGCCGGCGCGGCGCTCGCCGGCTATGCCACGGGGCGCCGGACTCACAACAGCCAGATCGTGGACCGCGCCAAGGCAAGGGGTGAAATTGCCGACGATATCGATTCAGAGGTGGTCGCCGATCTGATCGGGTCCTTCGCCTGGAAGCATCTTTTGACCAACCGCCTCGACGTGGATGAAGCCACGATACGAACCGCTGTTGGCTATGTCACGCGAGGCATCGTCACGCCCAGGCGCTAAAAAATGGCAAAAAAATAGGCGCGGCGAGCAATCACTCGCCGCGCCTTCGCGATTGCGTCCTACTTGGCGCTTTCCAGCGTGTCGACGGCCTTCTTCAGATTGGCGTCGGGGATCTCGACCTTGGCGCCGCCGCGCAACGACTTGACCAGCGCGAAATACTTGTCGCGGATGACCGCCTGCTTGGCCTGGTCCTTGACGTCGTCGAAGGCCGGCGGCTGCTTGGCGCGCTTGTCCTCGAGCTTGATGACATGCCAGCCGAACTGCGTCTGCACCGGCTCCTTGGTGTATTTGCCGACCTCGAGCGCGAAGGCCGCCTTGTCGAACTCCGGCACCATCTGGCCAGGTCCGAACCAGCCAAGATCGCCGCCATTGGACTTGCCCGAGGGATCGCTGGTGTGCTCGTTGGCGAGCTTCTGGAAATCGCCGCCGCCGTCGAGCTGCTTGATGATCGCCTCGGCCTCTTCCTTCGTCTTCACGAGGATGTGACGGGCATGCACCTCGTTGACCGGCGGCGTGTTGGCGATTTCCTGGTCGTAGCGGGCGCGAACCTCGGCGTCGGTGACCTTGTCGACCACACCCTTCTCGACCATCTCGCCATGCAGCGCGCGCTGCTGCAGGAAAGCCATGCGGCGCTGGAAGTCAGGATCCTTGTCGAGACCGTCGGTGACGGCCTTGGCCGCCATGACGCGGATTTCGATGGCCGCCGAAAGTGCCGCGGCGCGGCGCTGCTCGGGCGGCAACTGCGCGAACTGCTGCGACAGCTCGCCTTCGGCAAGCACCAGATCGGCTTCGGTCAAGGGCTGGCCGTTGACGGTGGCGATCACCGTATTCGGGTCGACCGGCGCCGCGGCCGGGGCGGCCGGAGCGGGAGCGGGAGCGGTCTCCTGCGCCGTGACAGGCGACAGGCAAAGAGCCGACAGGCCGAGGGCCAGGCCAAGACTGGCAAGCGACGCACGGCTGAACAACAAGGACATAAGGATGACTCCGGTCAGGGATTGTAGGGAGGGTGGCTTCCAGATCAGCCAGATTGTGGCGGAATTTGGCGCGACCGGCAGGGCCAGCGCGGCGTTGACATCAGTTGAGCCCCCTCTTATCTGTCCATCGACTTGGCGTCCAGAACCGTTTTCCGGGCGCTTTTTGTGTTTGCCCGTATTCAGGCGGTGCGTTCACGTGGATGTGATGGGGCCGCCCGGCGCCTGTCTCAAGATTGAGAATTCTATCGAAAGGACCATTGGATGGTCAGTCTCGGCGGTCTCGCCCGTAAGGTTTTCGGTTCCTCCAACGACCGTCGGGTCAAATCGACCCGCCCCCGTGTCGAGGCGATCAACGCCATGGAAAACGAGATGCGGGCGCTCTCCGATGCCGAGCTTGCCGGCCGCACGGAAAAATTTCGCCAGGATATCGCCAACGGCGCCAGCCTCGACGATCTGCTGATCCCGGCCTTCGCGACCGCGCGCGAGGCCGCGCGCCGTGTGCTTGGCATGCGCCCCTTCGACGTCCAGCTGATCGGCGGCATGGTGCTGCACAATGGCGGCATCGCCGAGATGCGCACCGGCGAGGGCAAGACCCTGGTCGCGACGCTGCCGGTCTATCTCAACGCGCTTGCCGGCAACGGCGTCCATGTCGTTACCGTCAACGACTATCTCGCCACCCGCGACTCCGAATGGATGGGCCGCGTCTACAAATTCCTCGGCCTCTCGGTCGGCGTCATCGTCCATGGCCTGTCGGACGAGGAGCGTCGCGTCGCCTACGCCTCCGATGTCACCTACGCCACCAACAATGAGCTCGGCTTCGACTATCTGCGCGACAACATGAAGTACGAGCGCGCCCAGATGGTGCAGCGCGGTCACAATTACGCGATCGTCGACGAGGTCGATTCCATTCTGGTCGACGAAGCGCGCACGCCGCTGATCATTTCTGGTCCGCTCGAGGACCGTTCGGAAATGTACAACACCATCGACACCTTCATCATCCAGCTGCAGCCGCAGGATTATGAGATCGACGAGAAGCAGAAGACCTCGATCTTCACCGAGGAAGGCACCGAGAAGCTGGAGAACATGCTGCGCGATGCCGACCTGCTCAAGGGCGAGTCGCTCTACGACGTCGAGAACGTCGCCATCGTCCACCACGTCAACAACGCGCTGAAGGCGCACCGGCTGTTCCA
Source organism: Mesorhizobium sp. B2-3-15 (assembly GCF_006442875.1). NCBI lineage: Bacteria > Pseudomonadati > Pseudomonadota > Alphaproteobacteria > Hyphomicrobiales > Phyllobacteriaceae > Mesorhizobium > Mesorhizobium sp. B2-3-15. The sequence continues at coordinate 31,142 of NZ_VFVO01000010.1, forward strand.
GCGCGACAAGGACTACATCGTGCGCAACGGCGAGATCGTCATCATCGACGAGTTCACCGGCCGCATGATGCCCGGCCGCCGCTATTCGGAAGGCCTGCACCAGGCGCTTGAAGCCAAGGAACACGTGGCGATCCAGCCGGAGAACCAGACGCTTGCTTCCGTCACCTTCCAGAACTACTTCCGCCTCTACAAGAAGCTTTCCGGCATGACCGGCACGGCGCTGACCGAAGCCGAGGAATTCGGCAACATCTACGGTCTCGAAGTCACCGAGATCCCGACCAACCTGCCGGTCATCCGCAAGGACGAGGACGACGAGGTCTACCGGACGGTCGAGGAGAAGTACAAGGCGATCGTCAGGGAGATCCGCGAAGCCAGCGCCAAGGGTCAGCCGACACTGGTCGGCACGACCTCAATCGAAAAGTCCGAGCAGTTGGCCGAGCGCCTGCGCAAGGAAGGCTTCACGGATTTCGAGGTTCTCAACGCCCGCCATCACGAGCGGGAAGCGGCAATTGTCGCCCAGGCGGGCAAGCCCGGCGCCATCACCATAGCCACCAACATGGCCGGCCGCGGCACCGACATCAAGCTCGGCGGCAATGCCGAGATGCGCATTGCCGAGGAGCTGGGCGACATGCCGGAAGGCCCCGAACGCGAAGCGCGAGAAAAGGAAATCAATGCCGACGTCGAGCGCCTGAAGGAAAAGGCGCTGGCCGCCGGCGGCCTCTACGTGCTCGCCACCGAGCGCCATGAATCGCGCCGCATCGACAATCAGCTCAGAGGCCGCTCTGGCCGCCAGGGCGACCCCGGCCGATCGAAATTCTTCCTGTCGCTGCAGGACGATCTGATGCGCATCTTCGGCTCCGAGCGCATGGACGGCATGCTGCAGAAGCTCGGCCTCAAGGAAGACGAGGCCATCATCCATCCCTGGATCAACAAGGCGCTGGAAAAGGCGCAGAAGAAGGTCGAGGCGCGCAACTTCGACATCCGCAAGAACCTGTTGAAATATGACGACGTCTCCAACGACCAGCGCAAGGTGGTGTTCGAGCAGCGCATCGAGCTGATGGACGGCGAGGGCCTTTCGGAGACCATCGGCGAGATGCGCGCGGGCGTCATCGACGAGATCGTCGCCAAGGCCATTCCCGAAAACGCCTATGCCGAACAGTGGGATGTCGCCGGCCTGAAGGCCGAGGTCGCCGAATTCCTCAATCTCGACCTGCCGATCGAGGACTGGGTCAAGGAAGAAGGCATCGCCGAGGACGACATTCGCGAGCGCATCTCTCAAGCCGCCGACGCCGCGGCAAAAGAACGCGCCGACCGTTTCGGTCCCGAGGTGATGAACTATGTCGAGCGCTCCGTGGTGCTGCAGACGCTCGACCATCTGTGGCGCGAGCACATCGTCAATCTCGACCATCTGCGTTCGGTCGTCGGCTTCCGCGGCTACGCCCAGCGCGATCCGCTGCAGGAATACAAGAGCGAGGCGTTCGAGCTGTTCCAGGCGATGCTCGGCAATCTGCGCCAGGCCGTCACCGCGCAGCTGATGCGCGTCGAACTGGTCCGCCAGGCCGCCGAAGCGCCGCCGCCTGAAGCGCCCGACATGTTCGGCACGCATATTGACGGCACCACCGGCGAGAATGATTTCGAAGGCGGCGAAACGGCCCTTCTGGTACGCCAGGAAAGCACCGCCATCGTCGCTCCCGAGGACCGCGACCCTAACAACCCCGCAACCTGGGGCAAGGTCGGCCGCAACGAAGCCTGCCCCTGCGGCTCCGGCAAGAAATACAAGCACTGCCACGGGACTTTCGCGTAAAGACCTGCAGGATCGGTGTTCCCCGGACTTCTGATCCGGGGGCGGCTCCCATATTGTCAGATCAGCCCGGAATCGCGCGCCGCGGCGGTTGCCTCGCCGCGCGAAACGGCGTCCAGCTTGCCCAGCACCGCTGAGACATGATGATCGACGGTCTTCGGTGAGATGGTTAGGTGCTCGGCGATTCTCTTATTGGAGAAACCGCGCTCGATCAGGTGCAGAACCTCCATTTGGCGGAGCGTCAGGCCAGCATGATTGGCGCGTGTGCTCTGCCGCGGTCCCCTGGCAATGTTATGGACGCCATTCTGCCGCATGACGGCGCGGACGTGCTGGGCCACCGGCCGGGCACCGAGCCCCTCGAATATGTCCAGGGCCAGGCGCAGCGCCGGCTCGTCGCCGTACAACAGGGCGAGCGCCCGTTCGAACGGAGCGCCCAGCCGGGCCCACAGCATCGCGGCACCACGCCAGTCGCCGGTGAGCAGCAGGCGATAGGGCTCCGCCATGCCGGTCGTGTCGCCAGGACTGCTTTCAGGTGACAAGAGCAGCCGCCAGACGGCCAACTCGGCGAACATTGCCCTCGTCGGCGACAGGCTTTCGGCCAGGTCGATCAGGCGAAGTGCCTCTTCGGTGTCGCCTTGCCCGAGCCATGCCAGTTCGGCCATCGACGCCGTGTAGGGGACCAGCCGCTGCAGCTCCATTCCTTTGTCTAGGAACCGCTTCATTTCGTCCAGCAACGGCGCGGCCGGATCGCCTCGTCTTATGCGCAATTTCGCCAGCGCGACCAAGGATGGGTAGCGCACCAGGGCCGTGGTCGCACTATCGTCGATGACGTCGTGAGCCATCGCGGCCGCATCGTCCCAAAGGCCGCGTCGCAAAAGCAATTGCGCCTGCACGCCCCGCATATAGTCGCGCCAGGTCGCGAGGTCATTCTCGACGCAATAGGCGATGCCCCGGTCGAGAAAGGATTGCGCCCGGACAAGGTCGAGCTGGTTCATTTCGGCGCAGGCGCAATTGGTGAAGCCGCGTGCGGCGTGCTCCTGGAAATTCTGCCCGAGCGCGATGTCAAGGCTGCGGGCGAGGTGCAGACGGCCCTTGGCCAGGTCAAGCCACTGCTCGGCGGAGCCAAGATTGTTGAGCGCATGACAGACTATCTCCGGCTTGTTCAACCGTTCGGCCAAACCGACTGCCTTGCAGCCGAGCAGCAGCGTCTCGTCGAGCTTCTCGGCCAGCATCGCCAGCTGCGAGAGATTGGAATAGGCCATGGCAAGCTCCGGACTGGCCGGCGCCTGTTCCAGCAATTCCACCGCCTGTGCCCCGAACAGGTCCGCCTGTTCTCGGTCACCCACCAGATAGGCGAAGCGCGACAGGCATCTGAGGCTGTCGCCCTCCCTGAGCGTGTCGCCCAACGCCTGCTGCAACCGCCGCGCCTGGCCCTGCGCCTCGATGGCCATATCGATGCGGCCGATCAGATGGCATTCAAAGGCATAGCCTTCGTAAAGCCTCGCCCGGTCGCCCATGGGCAGGCCGTCGGCGTGCCGCAGGGCGACCTCGTAATAGCCGGCCGCATCGCGATGCGCGCCGACGCGGGAAGCCTCGCGCGCCGCAAGCGGGGCAAGCTCGCGCACCGCTTCCAAATTCTGGGCCTCCACCGCATGGTGGACAAGTCTTGCCGTAGCCACCTCGGCGTTTTCCTGCAGTGCGGAAAGCGCGCGCTGGTTGAATTCGCGCCGATGGCTTGGGGTCAGCGCCATCTCGACGGCGCGACGGGCGATCTCGTGGCGGAAGGCATAGCCATCGCCGAGATCGTCGAGCAGGCCATTCGAGACACATTCCGCCAGTTGGCCCGCGCTGGCGACACCACAGAGGCCGCGCAGCGCCCAGACATCGGCGCGGCGTGGAAACACCGACACCGCGTCGAGCATCGAGCGCCCGCCCGGCGACAGGCGCTCGGCACGCGCCAGCACAGCGTCGCGGACGCTGGCCGGCGGGATCATCTCGCTTTCGGCAGCCAGCAACTCGGTGACGAAGAAGGCGTTGCCCGCGGTGGCGCGATAGATTGCGCTGCCGTCGCGGTTGGCGGCTTCGGCAAGCGACAACACCGCCGCTTCGCTAAGCAGCGGCACTTCGATACGCTGGACGTTGGCGGCCGGAATTTCACCGAGCACCCGACGCGCGCGCATCTGCCCTTCGCTGCGGTCGGTGCGTGCCGTGAACAGCACCAGCATATGCGTGTTGGCGATGCGTCGGCCCAGGAAACGGACGAAGTCCAGGGTCGCGTCGTCGGCCCAGTGCATATCCTCGATGACCAGCAGGCCCGGCCGAGACCTCGCCTCGAAAACCTCGAGAGCGTCTGAAAACAGGGGCAGCCGCTGGCCTTGCCGGTCATCGATCGCCCGGGGCAGTGCCCACTGCGCGTCCCGGGCCAGATCGTAGAGGGGTCCCAGCGGATCGGGGATCGACAGATCCTCGCAGGCGCTGCGGAATATGGAAACGTGCTGCCCAACACCGCTTACGAACGCCTCGACGAGTGCCGTCTTGCCGGCGCCGGCCTCACCCAGCAATGCCGCCACGCGGCCGCGACCGCGCGCCGCCGCCGCGAGCAGTTCCTCCAACTGATCAAGTTGCGCCTGCCGCTCCAGAAGCATCGTTACTGGCCCATGAGTATCGTCGTCTGCCCCATCCCCCAGGATACCCACGCTTCGGTATCCGCAGTGTGGCTCCAAGATCGAACGTCGAAAACATAGGGAATCGTCCCGCGAAATATGGGGAAAGGCTCCGATGCGCGCTTTCGAAGGCCATGGTTTTTCTCCGACCGCGCTCATTTCGAGCGTGAATCAATCGTAAAAGGAAGCCATTCCATGCCTCGCTATCTGATCGAACGGACATTCCCCGACGGACTCAACCTGCCGATGAACGACATCGGCGCAACGGCGCTTGGCGGCATCATCATGCGCAATGCCGAGAAGGGGGTCACCTGGGTGCAGTCCTTCGTCTCGCCCGACAAGAGCAAGAGTTTCTGCATCTACGACGCCCCCTCGCCGGAGGCCATCCGCAGCACGGCGCAGAAGAATTCCCTGCCGGTGGACAAGATCACGGAGGTGAGGGTCCTGGACCCCTACTTTTATCGCTGATCCAATGGAGCAAGGATGGAGCCATGAGCGTGAAATTGTCCTGGGCAATGATAGTGGGCGGTTTTCCCTGTTGTTCCCTCCCGAAACGGCCGCCGGCATGGCGTTCGACCCTGCACCCCCCCGGCGCGGTCTCGCATCGCGGATTGTCTCCGCGCTGCTATCGCCATTGCGAGGCCGGCGCGGGCGCCTGCCTCCGCAAGACGATTATTTGAGACGGGACGTCGGTCTGCCGGAGCACGAGATGCGGCGGGACTACTGGGAATACTGGTGGTGGCACCAATGAGACCGCGGTCCGGTTAGACGGGATGGACGAGGATCGAACCCGTCCCGTACTGCCAATCCCATGCCGCAGGCGTCTGCAGCCAGGCCTGGCCTTGCTGGCCGGCCTGGGCGCGTGCGGATCATCAACAATCAATGGAGAACAAAATGAACGTCAATTTCTGGCGCCTTGCCGCGCTGTTCACGTCGATCGCTTCCACCGCCGCATCGGCGGGGAAGGGCAATCCGCTTGCCGACGAGGTGCGGGCGGCCAACAGCCGCTTCGCGAACGTCGCGGCGGCCACCGCCGAGGGCTATGCGCCGATTCCTTGCGCCAGTGGCATCACTGGCGGCGCCATGGGCATTCATTACGTCAATGGCGCCTATCTGAAGGACGATGCGATCGACCTCGCCAAGCCGGAGGCCGTGATGTACGAGCCGATGTCCGATGGCACGCTGAAGCCGGTGGCCGTCGAATACATCACCGCGAAGGGTCCGGCCTCGCTCGGAGGCCAGTTGTTCAACTTCAACAGCGCTCCCAACCGCTATGGCCTCGGCCCTTTCTACGAACTTCATGTCTGGGCCTGGAAGCAAAACCCGACCGGCGCCTTCGCCGACATGAACCCGAACGTCTCGTGCGACGCCATGAAAAAGGCCGACTGACGGCGCCGCCTGCCGGCCCGTGCCGGCAGGCTTTTCGCGCGCATCGCGAGGAGAAATCATGCCCGAAATCGACATCGTCCTGGCGAGGCCGCGCACCCGGCCTTCGCGCCTGATGGCCGTTATCGCTTGGCTTGCATACGGATGGCACCTGCGGCATGGCCGGCGTCGCTTGGAGGCCATGCCCGGTTTCATGCTGAAGGACATCGGTATCAGCCGTTGCGCGATCGACCATGTTGCAAGGCACGGCGAGACGTGACGCCGGTAGACCTGACTGATTGACAAACGGCGCTGCGCCTGTGTCGCCTTTGCGGCACCCTCACCCGTTCGTCGTCGCTCGACCCTCGGCTACTACGCACGCCCTCCCCACCCACGCTTTCTTAAGGTGTCTTCGCTACACCAAAGCCTGAAAAGAGGCGGAAAACGGAGAGAAATCGGGGTGCGCTTTTCCGCGGCCACGACTGCCGGGCGGTTCTTGCCGCAGCGTTTGGCGCTGCGCGTGGAGCCTTTGCTTGGCCGCCTCGACGCCGTGCTGTTCACCGCCGACGAACGCGGCGAGGCCGGCCGCATGTCGGTCATCGCCTTCTCCATCCGCATCGTCAGTGCCGTCATCGCCTTCATCAGCCAGGTGCTGATGGCGCGTTGGATGGGTTCCTTCGAATACGGCATCTTCGTGCTGGTCTGGGTGACGATGGTCATCGTCGGCAACCTCGCCTGCCTCGGCTTCCACACATCGGTCATCCGCTTCATCCCCGAATACCGCGAGCGCGGCCTGATGGATGAATTGCGCGGCATCGTCGTTGCAAGCCGCCTGTTCGTGCTGATCGCCTCGACGGTCATCGCCGGGCTCGGCGCCCTCGGCGTCTGGCTGGCCGCGCCCTGGATCGAAAACTACTACGTGATACCGTTCATCCTCGGGGTCATCTGCCTGCCGATGATCGCGCTGTCGGATTTGCTGCAAGGGCTGGCGCGCGCCAATTCATGGGCGTTGTTCGCGCTGTCGCCGACCTACCTGATCCGGCCGGTGCTGATCCTGCTGTTCATGGCGCTGATGCTTTGGGCGGGCTACGCCGCCGACGCGCGGACGGCGATCTTCGCCTCGATCGCCGCTACCTACGCCACCACGCTGACCCAGCTCATCGGGGTCACCCAGCGCATGGAAAGGCAAATTCCGGCCGGCCCGATGAAAGTGCATTTCGCGCAATGGTTCGTCGTCTCGCTGCCGATCTTCCTGGTCGAGAGCTTCTTCTTCCTGCTCACCAACGCCGATGTGCTGATGGTCGGCGCCTATATGGATCCCAATGACGTCGCCGTCTATTTCGCCACGGTCAAGACGCTGGCGCTGGTGCATTTCGTCTATTTCGCGGTCAAGGCCGGCGTTGCCCAGCGCTACGCGCAGTTCACCCATGGCGAGCCGCAAAAGCTTGCCGCCTTCGCCCGCGAGACGGTATCGTGGACCTTCTGGCCCTCGCTGCTGATGGCTTTCCTGGTGCTGGCGCTGGGCGAACCGATGCTGGTGCTGTTCGGCCCCGAATTCACATCGGGCTATCCGCTTCTGTTCCTGCTCGTCTTCGGCGTCGTGGCGCGCGCCGCCGTTGGCCCCTGCGAAAGCCTGCTCACCATGAGCGGCAATCAGAATGTCTGCGCCGCCGTCTATGCCATGACACTGGCCTTCAACATCGGGCTCAATGTGGTGCTGATCCCGCTTTTCGGCCTGTGGGGCGCAGCCATGGCCACCGCCTTTGCCATGATCTTCGAGGCCGGCGCACTGTCTTTCACGGTCTGGCGCAAGCTCGGCATCGTCATGGCGATCTTCGTGCCAGCCAAAGGAGCCGCCTGATGGCCGCCATCCCTCTGCTTGAGGAAACCAGCGGCGGTCCCGCCGGCGCCATGGTGTCCGGCCTTGCCGGGCTGGCGCGCGACGCCGATCCCGCTCATATCGAGATCCTCGCCAACAACCGGCCCGAGCGCAAACTCGCCATCTACCCGGCGTCGGCCGGCTTCGACCTGGTCGAGGAACTGGACTATCTCTGCGCCCGCACGATCGAGCCGAACGTCTTCTTCAACCCGCGTTTCCTGGCGCCGGCCATGCCCCGGCTGGAAGATCGCGAGGTGCGCCTTGCCGTGATCCGCGACGGCGATGAATACCGCAACCGGCTGCGGCTGCTGGTGCCGATCTCGGTGGAACGGCCGGTGGTGCCGCTCGGCGTGCCGGTCATGCGCACCTGGTCGAGCCCATTCGGCCCGCTCGGCACGCCGCTGATCGACCGCGACGATCCGGTCGGCGTGGTCGAGGACTTCTTCTCGATGCTGTCGCGCCCGCATCTCAAGCTGCCGAAAGTTCTGGTCCTGCCCGACATCAGGCTCGACGGTCCGGTGTCGAGCCTGGTCGCCACCGTGGCCGAGACGCGTGGCCTGGCGCTGGTCACCACGGGCCAGACTTCACGCCCCGTGCTGGAGAGCGAACTCGACGGCGACGATTATCTCAAGGCTTCGCTGCGCGCGCACCACTATCGCGAATTCCGCCGCCTGAAGCGGCGCCTCGGCGATCTCGGCAAGCTCGAACATGTCGTGGCACGCGGCCCCGAGGAAATCCGCCACGCCATCGAGCACTTCCTGACGCTGGAGGCGTCCGGCTGGAAAGGCCGCGAGCGCACCGCCATGGCGATCGACCGCTTCCGCGCCGCCTTCGCCCGCGAGGCGGTGCACCGGCTCGCCGAACAGGACATGTGCCGCATCCATTCGCTGACGCTCGACGGCCGCACCATCGCTTGCCTGATCGTCTTCGTCGAGGCTGGCGTCGCCTACACCTGGAAGACGGCCTATGACGAGACGCTGGCCGCCTATTCGCCGGGCACGCTGCTGATGATCGAGGTCACCAGGCAGCATCTCGACGATCCCAACATCATGATGACCGATTCCTGCGCCGTGCCCGACCACCCGGTGATGAGCCGGCTGTGGAGCGAGCGCAAGCCGGTCGGCACATTGGTGATCGGGTTGACAAGGGACGCCGACCGCCTCGCCCGCCAGGCCGCCTCGCAGCTGCATCTCTACCGCGAAACCCGCAACATGGCGCGCCTGCTGCGCAACCGGATGAAGAGTTTGCTCGGGCGGCGCTAGACCTGCGCTGGCGTGGGTGATGCAAAACCGTAGATTGCGACAACTGCCCTGTGGGCCGCGCTGCTGGTCGGCCTTGCAATCCCATTCAGAAATGTCTTCTGGCATGGCGGGCCTAGGACAGTCGAACGGCCGACATGCGTTCCAGCGGCTGTCGTGTCCGGGGACGGCCTCCGCAGGCCGTCCTGATCTCGCAAGTCCGTCATGTTGGTGCAACGTCGACCCTCCCGTTTGACTGAGAGCAGGCGTTCTCGGAAGGAAGTACCTTCGCCAGATAGTCACCGACCAGGGTGGAACTCGCGGCATCGAAAGTGGCGCCGACATAGCCGTCCGGCCGGATGAGCAGGCAGCCGCCCTCGGCCAAGCTGAGCTGATTGGAGGGGTCGCGCAGTTCCGCGCCTTCGCCCACCGTGACCACTCGCAGGCCCGCGCGCGCAGCCACGATCGGCCAGTAGTCAGGGCTCGATAGAAGCAGGGTCCAGTGCGTGCCGGTCATCACGTCGAACAGACGGCGGGGCTGTCCAGCGGCGCCAGTTAGGGTCGCGTCCGGCATGCGCTCACCGGCCCGCGGGCCAATCGTCCGACCACCTCCGTCGTGAGAAAGTGATGAGTGGGGATAGCCGATGTCGAGCTGATGTGTGTCGCGGCCGCGCCGCATGCCGCCTTGTTCGCGCTGACGGTCGAGCAACTGGGTCGAAAGCCCCAGGACATCCGCCGCAACGGCGCGTCGCTCCTCCTCATAGGTGTCTAACAGCGCTTCGGGGGCGCCAGCCAAGACTGCGGCCAATTTCCAACCGAGATTGTAGGCGTCCTGAACGCTGGTGTTGAGGCCCTGTCCGCCCGTTGGCGGATGGATATGCGCGGCGTCCCCGGTTAGCAAAACCCGTCCGACCCGGTAGCGGTCAGCCAGACGCGCGTTCATCGCGTAGGCGGATGCCCAGGCCACCGACTGAACATCGATGTCGCTACGGCCAGTCCGCTCGGCGATCATCCGCGTCAATCCATCCGCGGAAAGGTCAGGCTCGCCGTCCAGCGGGATCGGCGCCTGCACCTGGAACAGGTCCGTGCCCGCGAGCGGGCAGATCATGACGAGCCGCTCCATGTCGCCGTCATTGAATTGGTGCCAGGCAGCGCGGTCGAGTCCGCTCAGATGGGCATCCGCCACGATTGCATGGACACCCAGCGTCTTGCCGGGAAAGGCAATGCCGAGCGCACTGCGGATCGAACTGCGGCCACCGTCAGCACCAACCAGATAGCGCGTATGGACCCGCTCCTCGCCGTCGGGCGACTTGAGGCGGGCGCCGACGCCATCATCGTCCTGCTCGAAGTCGATCAATGCGGTGCCGAACTCGACACGATGGCCCAGCTCCGCGAGGCGCTCGCGCATCACGCCCTCTGTAAGGAACTGCGGGATCATGAGCGCGATGAAATAGGGGACGTCGGGCGAGGGTTCGGGCGCCTCGAAAACTGCCTTTTCGTCATAGCCGCCGTCGTTGCGATACTCCCTCATCGGCGGATAGACACCGCCGGCTGCCATGATGCGGTCGATTATGCCCAGATCCTCGAACACCTCCTGCGTGCGTGGCTGCAAGCCCTTGCCGCGCGAGCCGGCGAAGGGACGTTCCATCTGCTCAACGATGCGGAACAACACGCCTCGCCTCGCCAAGTCGATTGCAAGCGTCAGCCCGGCTGCTCCCGCGCCGCAGATCAGGACGTCAATTTCAGCTCGCTCTTCCATTTTCGGCTCCAATGTGCATAATGCACATATTAAAGGGAGCCAAGCCGGTGTCAATAAAGAAAGTGCATAACGCACATATTAAAGTGTTGTTGCCCGAGCTGCATCGCTCGCTGATTGACATCGTCACCATCATGAACCGACCCGAGCGGGATGTGGAATTGCTCACCAAGGCGGGCCTCACGCTCGAGCGTGCCCTCTTCCCGCTGCTCGTTCTTGTCGAGAGACTTGGCCCGATCGGCGTTGTCGATCTGGCTGGCCGCGTCGGTCGCGATTACACGACCGTCAGTCGACAGGTGTCACGACTGGAGGAGCTGGGACTGGTCACGCGGCGCTTGAGCGCTGCTGACAAGAGAGTTCGCGAGGCCGTTGTCACACCGCAGGGAAAAGCGGCGACGGACGCGCTGGATGCGGCGCGGGAGCAAATAGCCGTTGCGAAATTCGCCGACTGGGACCGCAAGGACTTCGACGATCTAGTCCGCTTGATGCGAATGCTCGTCGATACGATGAAGGATTAGACCATAACCAACAGCAAGTGTCGCACGTTGCAAGGAACGACCTGCGCCCTCACTCAGTAATATGTGTCTTATACACACGTCTGATGAAAAGTGCAGCAGGCGCGACATGTCTGCTTACGCTGCACTTTCTCGACAGAAGCGAGCGGCTGAAACCGGCGCGCGCCTTGTTGTCGCCCACCACAGCGTGCCGAACGGAACGGCGAAGCGCTGGTTGGCGCGTTCGTCCGCCTTCGCCGACGTCGATTGGGGAAGGCCGCGGCCTGGGCAGAAATGGCCGGCCGTTTGCCGCTGCTTTCCGGCGCCGAAGAGGATCTGGTTTGCGAGACCGGATTCTCGGATGTCGAGCTTCTTCTATGCCGCCTTCTCGTTCCGTGGCTAAGTGGCGGCGGCAAGCATGGCCTGAGCGCCTCCCGCGATAACTGCCCCCAAAATGGCTAAGCTTTGCTCTGATTTTGAAGGATGGTGCCCCTAGCCGGGATCGAACCAGCACTCCTTGCGGAACTCGATTTTGAGTCGAGCGCGTCTACCAATTCCGCCATAGGGGCTCAGGCCGCGCGGCCTGGATGGGCGCGGACTATACGGTCGGAGGCCTGTTCGTCAACAGGCCAATTTCCAAACCAGCCTCTGCCGCGACCAGACGGCACCTTTCCAATTTGTAAGACCGCAGCCATTGTGCAGCGCGAAAAACCTTTCTAGACAGACGGGCCGTTCCATAGGAGAGCCGATGCTTCGCGGACTGTATGACTGGACCCTGTCGCTGGCGGCGCGCAAATCCGCCGAATGGTGGCTGGCCTTCATCGCTTTCGTCGAGAGCTCGGTGTTCTTCATACCGGCAGACGTTCTGTTCCTGCCCATGGCGCTGGCGCGCCCCGAACGCGCCTATCGCTACGCGCTGACCGCCACCGTTGCGTCCGTGCTGGGCGGCATCGCCGGCTGGCTGATCGGCTACTATGCCTACGACACAATAGCACGGCCGATCCTGGAGCACTTCGGCGGCCTTGCCACGTTCGAGAAGTGGCAGTCTTCCGGCACCGGGCTAATGCTGGTGCTGCTCGTCACATCCGGCGTTGCGCACCTGCCGCCGATCAAGGTGGTCACTATTCTGGCCGGCGCGCTCCACATCAACCTTGTTGTCTTCATCGTCTCGGCCATCATCGCGCGCGGCGCCCGCTTCCTGCTGCTGGCGTGGCTTTTGCGCCGCTATGGCGAGCCAATCCGCGAATTCATCGAAAAGCGCCTGGGCCTGATCGTCGGCGCCGCCGCGGTCGCCCTGATTTTGCTCTATATCCTGATCAAATACGCCCTCTGAGGTTTGATGCTTAAAACCGCGCAACGGTTTTGGCAGCGCGGCGAGCAGACTTTGCGGACGGCGAACACAACGGACGAAAGACGCCATGACAGCGACCATGAATGCCGATACCGGCCACCAGCGGACACGCGCGGCCCTGTTTCTCGCCGTCGCGATGGCCGCGACCGTTGGCTCGGCGCTCGGCTTCCAGCACATTGGCGGCTACATCCCCTGCCACCTCTGCCTGGAACAGCGCACGCCGTATTACATCGGCGTGCCGTTGATGGTGCTGGCGGCGATAGCGTCGATGCTGCGCGCACCCGCATGGCTGACGCGCGGCCTGTTGGCCATTGGCGGCCTCCTGATGCTGTACGGGCTCTATCTCGGCGTCTATCACTCCGGCGTCGAATGGGCCTGGTGGCAGGGTCCTGCCGATTGCACGGCGGGCGCCGGACCGGTCGACACCGGTGGCAAGGGCGTCCTCGACGCGCTCGACAAATTCGTGCCGCCCTCCTGCGACAAGGCCGCCTTGCGCATTCTCGGCCTGTCGCTGGCCGGTTGGAACGCCATCGCCAGCCTGATCCTCGCCGCCGTCGCCTTCCGTGGCGCGCTGGCCCGCGACTGATGTAGCGAACGCGCCGACTTGAGATCCTTCAAAGAATTCGGCAGGCTGGGTCGGATAAAGTGATTTTCGAGAACCGGAGCGGAGCGGCCATCAACTTCGTGAGCCCCGGAAGCGCAGACAATTTGCTCCAGACGGCCAACCTCCCGAATTCTTCGAACGAACTCAAGGCTCCAGTTCGACATCCCAGTAGAGATAATCCATCCAGCTTTCATGCAGATGGTTGGGCGGGAACAGGCGGCCGTTATTGTGCAGATCATGCACCGTCGGCTGAAACGGCTTCTGCAGCGGCCACATCTTGGCGTGAGCCGGCATCATGCCGCCCTTCCTCAGATTGCAGGGCGAACAGGCGGCCACGACATTCTCCCATGTCGTGGCGCCGCCACGGTGACGCGGGATGACATGGTCGAAGGTCAGGTCCTCGGGGGTACCGCAATACTGGCACTGGAAACGGTCGCGCAGGAAGACGTTGAAACGGGTGAAGGCCGGATGCCTGGACGGCTTCACATAGGCCTTCAGGCTAACCACGCTCGGCAGCTTCATCGAGAAGGTCGGCGAGGATACGGCGTGCTCGTATTCGGCCACGATGTTCACCCTGTCGAGGAACACCGCCTTGATGGCGTCCTGCCAGGACCAGAGCGACAAGGGGTAATAGCTGAGCGGACGGTAATCCGCATTCAGCACCAGCGCTGGAAGCCCATCCGGAGATACGGCAACCGTCACCTTGTTGACCTCCTAGTTCTAGAACCGTTCGGCGTGGATACTGTAAGCCTGACATGACAGGGATGTGAAGCGGATTGTCGCTGGCACGAAGCGCCAAAAACACATGATTTTTAGGCTTTCTTGCGGATTCAGGCCGGCGGCGCGGCGTCCCGGCCCCTGGTTTCGCGATAATAGGACCAGAAAAGCCGCGATGCGACACCTCGCCACGGGCTCCATGATTCGGCCAGCGCGATCAGTGTTTTCTCCGCTGGACGAGGGTCGATGCCGAGCGCATGGCCGACAGCGCTCTGCAGGGCGACGTCGCGCGCCGGGAAAATGTCGGGATGCCCGGCCGCAAACAACAGATACACTTCCGCCGTCCACGTACCGATACCGGGCACCGCCGTCATCCTGGCGATCGCCTCCATGGCATCGAGCGAACAGAGGTGATGCAGATCGAGCCCATCGGCCACGGCCTGGGCGACCGCGATCAGGCCGCGCTGCTTGGGCCGCGACAGGCCGGCCTCGCGAAACATGTCCTCGCCGGCGGCAAGGATCGCCCGCGGCGTCAGCGGATCGACGAGTTTCGTCAGCCGGCCGAAGATCGCATCGGCGCTCGCCCGCGACACCTGCTGCGAGACGATGATCGAGGCCAGGCTCCTGAAGCCCGGCTCCGAAAGCCTGAGCGGCACCTCGCCGGCCATGCCGCGCACTTTCCCCAGGCGCGGGTCGATGAGGCAAAGCGCGTCCAGCCCCCGCTCAACGTCGTCCAGTGTCGCGATGCGCCGCATGGTATCCTTGTCCGAAGATGTGCAGCAAGGTAGCAACCGCCAAAACCACAGCACAACCCGATTGCCGCTCGAGACATGACGCTCCTGACATTCCGCTTCGCGCCCAGCCCCAACGGCGAACTGCATCTGGGCCACGCCTATTCGGCGCTGCTCAACCAGAAGCTCGCAAATACCAGTGGCGGCCGCCTGCTGCTGCGCATCGAGGATATCGACACCACGCGCTGCACGCCGGAGTTCGAGGCGGGCATGATCGCCGATCTGAAATGGCTGGGCCTCGACTGGGAAAAGCCCGTGCGCCGCCAGTCCGAGCATTTTGCAGAATATGGAACGGTGCTCGGGCGCCTGATCCGCGAGGAACTCGTCTATCCCGCCTTCATGAGCCGCGGCGAGATACGTGCCTTCATCGCCGACGGCGAAAAGCGCGGGCGCGACTGGCCGCGCGATCCCGACGGTGTGCCGCTCTATCCCCCGGCCGACAAGGCGCTTTCGATGAAGGAACGCAACCGGCGGATTGCCGAGAATGCGCCCTTCGCCTGGCGGCTGGACGTCGGCGCCGCCATGGCGCGTGCCGGCAGGGACCTGGCATGGGCCGAATTCAGCGACGGGACGCTGTCCACGACGCGCTCCGTCGAGGCGCGTCCCCAGGATTGGGGCGACGTTATCGTGGCGCGCCGCGACATCCCGACCAGCTACCACCTCGCCGTAGTCATCGACGATGCCCTGCAAGGCGTCAGCCATGTCGTGCGCGGACAGGACCTGTTTTCCGCGACCGGGGTGCAACGCCTGCTGCAGGAGATTCTGGGATTGCAGCCACCCGCCTATTTCCATCATCGGCTGATCCTCGGGCCGGATGGGCGAAAACTGTCGAAGAGCTTCAGGGATACGGGCCTTGCCGCCTTGCGCGACGCAGGCGCCTCGCCGGAGGAAGTCAGAAGGATGGTTGGGCTCTGACAGGAGAAACGCTCTCCGGACACGCCACCCGTTCAACCTCCTTGACGCATGGATCAATCGTTTCGTTTTGCGCGCGGGGTTGAACAGGACTAGAGCATCCTCACGGTCAATTCTCACCAGCGCGGCGATCCCGGAAAATGTCCAGCATCAAGCGGTTCATCCCCGCCACCTTCGTTGTCTTGTGGGCGACCGGCTTCATCGGCGCGCGTTACGCCATGCCATGGGCGGAGCCGTTCACCTTCCTCGCCGCGCGTTTCGTGCTCGCCGCCATCCTGCTGGCCGTGCTGATGCTGGTGCTGGGCTCGAAACGAGCCACCCGCGAGGAGGCTCTGCATGCCACCGGCGCCGGCGTGCTGATGCATGGCATCTATCTCGGCGCCGTCTTCTGGGCCATCCATCGAGGCATGCCGGCCGGTTTTTCGGCCCTGATCGTCGGCCTGCAGCCGCTGATCACCGCGGTGCTTGCCGGCAAGTTTCTGGGCGAGGCCATCCTGCCGCGCCACTGGCTTGGCCTCGCTATCGGGCTGGTCGGCATCGTCATCGTGCTGTGGCCGAAACTCGGGGCGCTCGGTGGCGGCGTGACGGCGGCGACACTGGCCGCCTCGCTGGTCTCGGTGCTCGGCATGAGCGCCGGCACGATCTGGCAAAAGCGTTTTGCGTCCGGAGGCGACCTCGTGGCGGCCACCATGTGGCAATATGTCGGCGGCGCTTCGCTGATGATCCTGGCTTCGCTTGCCTTCGAAACCCAAACCGTCGTCATCAATGGCGAATTGGTCTTCGCCATGGGCTGGCTGCTGCTGGTGCTGTCGCTCGGCGCCATCTTTCTCCTGATGGTGATGATCCGTGACGGCGAGATGTCGAAAGTGGCCTCGTTGTTCTACCTGGTGCCGGCGGTGACGGCCGTCATCGCCTGGGCCTTGTTCAACGAGCAGCTCAATGCGCTGCAGATCGTCGGCATGGCCATCACCACTTTCGGCGTGGGCCTGGCAACCGCCCGAACAGGCAAACTTCAGCCGACCCGGGCACGCGCCTCTAGATAACGGCTGATCGCGGCGTTGAGCTCGCCGCCGAGGATGAAGATCGCCGAGACGATGTAGAGGAAGACCACCGCGATCATGATCGAGGCGAGACCGGCATAGGTCGTCACATAGGACGAGAAATGGTCGAGATAGGTGGCGAACATGGTCGAGCCGATAAGCCATGCGGCCAGTGTGAAGATGATGCCGGGTATCAGCGAGACGAAACGGCGCTTGCCGGCCGGCAGCCAGTAATGGACGGCAAACAGTCCGCCGATGATGACGGTTGAGGCGATGACGTACCGCCACAGCGTGATCGTGCCCGTATAGGGTTTGATCCATTCGAAATGGGCTTCCGCCAGCCGCGCCAGCAGGGGCGCGAACACCAGCAGCACGCTTATCGCCAGGAACCCGGCGGTAGCGATCAGCACGAAGAAGATGCTTTGCACCCGGCGATAGATGATGCCGCGCGTTTCCGTGACCCGATAGGCGCGGTTCAGCGAGGTGCGCAGCGCCTCGATGCCGTTGGAGGCAAAGTAGGCGGCAAGCAGCACGCCATAAGTCAACAGATCACTGCGCCTGACGGTCAGCACGTTCAGCACCTCGTGTGCGATCGGCTTGGCGATCTGGTCCGGCCAGGTGTCGAAGACCAGGTGCACGGCTGTGTCGGCAAAGGCCTGGGCACCAAGGAAGCTGCCCAGCGTCGTGGCGAAGATCAGGAATGGAAACAGCGCCATCAGCGAAGTGATCGCCAGATGGCTGGCCATCGCCCAGCCGTCATCGGTATTGAAGTGGCCGAGCGCGTCGTAGAGCACGCGGCGCAGGGCGACAATGTTCCGCAGCAAGGACGCGCGCTCCCCTCGATTGTCTCGACGCCGCGAATATGGGAAATGAATGCGGCAAATGGCAACCCTTCGTCAAACCCCGAATTCTCCAGCGGCAGACTTGCGCACCATCATCGTCACCGGTGCATCTTCCGGCATAGGCGCCTATTGCACCCGTGCATTGAAGGCTGAGGGCTGGCGGGTGTTCGCGACGGCGCGCAAGCCGGAGGACATCGCCGCCCTCGAAGTCGACGGCGTCGAGGCTTTTTACCTCGACTATAGCGAACCGGACTCCATAGCCGCTCTGGCGGCGGCGGTGCTCGACCGCACCGGCGGCAGGCTCGACGCGCTGTTCAACAACGGCGCCTACGCGCAGGCAGGCGCCGTCGAGGATCTGCCCGTTGCGGCGCTCAGGGAGCAGTTCGAGGCCAATTTCTTCGGCTGGCACGACCTGACCCGCCGCCTGGTTCCGGTGATGCGACGCCAGGGCCACGGCCGCCTCGTCCATTGCTCGTCGATCCTCGGTCTCGTGCCTGTGCGCTTCCGCGGCGCCTATTCGGCCTCCAAGCATGCCTTGGAGGCCCTGATGCTGTGCCAGCGCCAGGAACTGGCCGGCAGCGGCATCCATGTCTCGCTGATCGAGCCGGGGCCGGTGAAATCGAAGATCGCCAGCAATGGCCTGCCCTGGTTCCTCAGGAATATCGACCATGAGAATTCCGCGCATCGCGCCGACTATGCCGCGCAACTGGAGCGCATGCGCGCCGGCGGCAGCCAATCGGCGCGGAAGCCCGGGCCTGAAGTGGTCCACAAGGTGCTTCGCCATGCACTTCTGTCGCGGCGCCCACGCCCGCACTATGTGGTAACAATGTCGGCCAGGATCGGCGCCATGCTTAAACGCATCCTGCCGGCCTCGATGCTCCACCGCCTGCTCGCCAAGCGCGCCTGAACAAGCAAAGAACTGGAAACGCAAAAATGGCCACTGCCTTCAACATCCTTGCCATTCTGGTCATGGCCGCCGTGGTGGTCGTGCTGATCAGGGGGCTCATCAACATGATGCGCGGCGGCTCCGGTGTGACCTCCAACAAGCTGATGCAGGCCCGCGTCCTGCTGCAGGCCGTGGCGCTGGCGCTGATCCTGCTGGCCGTGTATTTCACCCGCAAGTGAGGCTTTTCGGGAGGCGATGTGGTCAAGCTCAACAAGATCTACACCCGCACCGGCGATGATGGCACTACGGGCCTTGGCACTGGTGAGCGGCGGCTGAAATCCGATCTCAGGGTGGACGCCTACGGCACGGTCGACGAAGCCAATGCCTGCATCGGCATGGCTCGCGTGCATACCGAACAGAGCTACCAGGCGATCGACGCCATGCTCTCGCGCATCCAGAACGATCTCTTCGACCTCGGCGCCGATCTCGCCGTGCCTGATGACGGCAAGCCGCTTGGCTACGAGCCGTTGCGCATCGTTGCCACGCAGACCGACCGTGTCGAGCACGACATCGACGTCCTCAACAAGAAGCTCCAGCCGCTGAAATCCTTCGTGCTGAACGGCGGCACGCCGGCAGCGGCGGCGCTTCATCTCGCCCGCACGGTGGCACGGCGCGCCGAGCGGCTGATGGTCGCCCTGGCTCAGGACCCGGCCGAACACGTCAACCGCGACGGGCTGAAATACATCAACCGCGTCTCGGATTTCCTGTTTGTCGCCGCCCGGGCGGTCAATGACAACGGAAATGCCGACGTGCTATGGGTTCCCGGCAAGAACCGCTGAACGGACCAGAGGCGGGAGGGGCCGGCGACCGATGTTCATCCCGCTTTACGACACCAACAGGCTGCGCCACATCAGGCTGCAATATGTGACCATCGGTCTGATTGTCGCCAACGCCGTGATCTATTGCGCCACGGCGCTCGGCGGCGAGAACTTCACCAATGCCGCCGTGCTTGGCCTCGGCTTCATCCCGTCCGTCGTTCACGACACGGCCGAACTCGACCCCCGCTTTGTCATCATCCCCGAGAGCCTGAGCTATCTCACCTATTCCTTCCTGCATGCCGATATTTTCCATCTCGGCGGCAACATGCTGTTCCTTTGGGTTTTCGGCGACAATGTCGAGGACGCGCTCGGCCACATCCGCTACCTGATCTTCTATCTGCTGTGCGCCATCGCCGGAGCCGCCTTCCAGGGGCTGGTCGCCTGGGATTCGCAGGCGCCGTTGATCGGCGCGTCGGGTGCCATCGCCGGCGTGGTCGTCGCCTACCTGATCCTCTATCCCAGGGTGAAGGTGTGGGTGCTTGCCTTCGCCCGCATCCCTTTGCGCATTCCAGCCTTTATCCCGCTCATCCTGTGGGTGCTGTTCCAGATCGTCATGTTCGCGGCCGGCGGCGAGGATCAGATATCCTGGGCCTGCCACATCGGCGGCATCATTGCCGGCGCGGTTCTGGTGCTGGTCCTGCGCAGCCGCGGCGTGCCGCTGTTCGCACCCGCCGACGAGGTTGCCGTGGTACCTACTCCTGAACAGCCGCCGGTGGTCGGCGAACCAGCGGCGCCCCAAACGGCCGCCACCACGACGCGCTGGGGACGTGGAAACCCTTCTGGCCCAAACTGAACCGATTTGAGCGGCTTTCAGCGTATTGACGGCACGGGTTGCCACAATTACGGAAACGTCTCCGCCGCGGCCCAAGGCGTTTAAGGAGCAGCCAGGGCGGGCAAAGACCAGAATTTCCATCCGGCCAGAATTCCGTCTGGCCGGAATTCAGTCAGGAATGTCGGCTTTCGACAACTCAGAAGGGGCGCAGGCTGCTATAGCGCGCCCAACTAGCGTGAAGAGGTGACAGGCAAATGAAGATCCTTGTGCCCGTGAAGCGGGTTGTGGACGCGAACGTCAAGGTGCGCGTGAAGGCTGATGGTTCGGCGGTGGAGCTGGCCAACGTCAAGATGGCGATGAACCCGTTCGACGAGATCGCGGTGGAAGAGGCGATCCGGATCAAGGAAGCCGGCAAGGCCGAAGAGATCATCGTCGTGTCGATCGGTCCGCAGCAGGCGCAGGAAACCTTGCGCACCGCACTCGCCATGGGCGCCGACCGCGCCATCCTGGTCAAGACCGACGAACAGACCGAGCCGCTGGGCGTCGCCAAGGTGCTGAAGGGCGTCGTCGATGCGGAACAGCCAGGCCTTGTCATTCTCGGCAAGCAGGCGATCGACGACGATTCCAACCAGACCGGCCAGATGCTGGCGGCCCTGCTCGGCTGGGCGCAGGGCACCTTCGCCTCCAAAGTCGTGATCGAGGGCGATCATGCCAAGGTGACGCGCGAAGTCGACGGCGGCCTGCAGACGGTGGAGCTGAAGATGCCGGTGATCGTCACCGCCGACCTTCGCCTCAACCAGCCGCGCTATGCTTCGCTGCCCAACATCATGAAGGCCAAGAAGAAGCCGCTCGACGAGAAGAGCCCGGCCGATTACGGCGCCGACGTCAAGCCACGCCTCAAGGTCATCAAGACCGAGGAGCCGAGCGGCCGCAAGGCGGGTGTCAAGGTCAAGAGCGTCGCCGAACTGGTCGACAAGCTCAAGAACGAAGCCGGCGTGCTCTGAGATCGGAAGGAACAGACAACATGGCAATTCTCCTCATCGCTGAACACGACAACGCCACCCTTTCCGACCAGACCGCCAAAGCGCTTTCGGCCGCCCTGCAGATCGGCTCGGACGTTCATGTGCTGGTGGCCGGCAAAGGCGCCAAGGCTGCCGCCGACGCAGCAGCGAAACTGAAGGGCGTGAGCAAGGTACTGCTCGCCGAAGCCGACGAACTCGCCGAGCGCCTGGCCGAGCCGACGGCGGCACTGGTCGTCTCGCTGGCTGGCGCCTACGACACGGTCATCGCGCCGGCGACGTCGGCCGGCAAGAACATCGCGCCGCGCGTGGCGGCCCTGCTCGATGTCGCGCAGGTCTCCGAGATCATCGAAGTGGTCTCGCCCGATACCTTCAAGCGGCCGATCTATGCCGGCAACGCCATCCAGACGGTGCAGTCGAGCGACGCCAAGAAGGTCATCACCGTGCGCACCGCCTCCTTCCAGGCCGCGCCCGACGGTGGCTCGGCTTCGGTCGAGACGGTCAATGCGGCAGCCAATCCCGGCCTGTCCACCTTCGTCGAGAACAAGCTGTCGGAGACCGACCGTCCGGAGTTGACCTCGGCCAAGATCATCATCTCGGGCGGCCGCGCGCTCGGTTCCTCGGAGAAATTCCAGGAAGTCATCCTGCCGGTCGCCGACAAGCTCGGTGCTGCCGTCGGCGCCTCCCGCGCCGCCGTCGATGCCGGGTACGCGCCGAACGACTGGCAGGTCGGCCAGACCGGCAAGGTCGTCGCCCCCGATCTCTACATCGCGGTCGGCATCTCCGGCGCCATCCAGCACCTTGCCGGCATGAAGGATTCCAAGGTCATCGTCGCCATCAACAAGGACGAGGAAGCGCCGATCTTCCAGGTTGCCGACTACGGCCTCGTCGGCGACCTCTTCGTCATCCTGCCGGAGTTGCAGAAGGCGCTTTGACGCTTCCGCGCAACCGTATTAAATTGCGAAGGGTGGGGTAGACGAAGTCGCCCCACCCTTTTAGTTTGCACCGCACAATAAGCAGGCCACAAAGGCTGAAAGCAATTCCAGCAGCAGTGCGCAGGGGTTTTTGCGCCGGGAATTGCGGGAAAACAAAGAGATGGGGCGGTTCGCGATCCAGCGAAAAACGCTCCGGACGGGATCGGGTAATGAGCAAGATCGAGACGATCGGCATCATTGGTGCGGGCCAGATGGGCGGCGGCATCGCCCACGTCTCCGCGCTTTCGGGCTATAAGGTGCTGATCTACGATATATCGCCCGACCGCATCGAGAAGGGCATTGCCACAATCAGCGGCAACATGGCCCGTCAGGTGGGGTCCGGCAAGCTCGACGAGAAGCTGCGCAATCAGGCCATGGCACGCATCGCGTCGGCACCGACGATGGCCGATCTCGCCGGCGCCGATCTGGTGATCGAAGCGGCGACCGAGGACGAAACCGTCAAGCGCAAGATCTATGCGCAGCTCTGTCCGCAGCTCAATCCCGAAGCGATCCTGGCGACCAACACCTCGTCGATTTCGATCACACGGCTAGCTGCCCAGACCGACCGACCGGAGCGGTTCATCGGCATACATTTCATGAACCCGGTACCGCTGATGAAGCTGGTCGAACTGGTGCGCGGCATCGCCACCGAGGACCAGACCTTCGAGGCGGCCAAGACCTATGTGAAGCAGCTCGACAAGACGATCACCGTCTCGGAAGATTTCCCGGCCTTCATCGTCAACCGCATCCTTCTGCCGATGATCAACGAAGCGATCTACACACTCTATGAGGGCGTCGGCTCGGTCGATGCCATCGACACCGCCATGCGGCTCGGCGCCAACCATCCGATGGGACCGCTGCAGCTTGCCGATTTCATCGGCCTGGATACCTGCCTGTCGATCATGCAGGTGCTGCATGACGGCCTGTCGGATTCGAAGTACCGGCCTTGCCCGCTGCTGGTCAAATATGTCGAGGCCGGCTGGCTCGGCCGCAAGACCGGGCGCGGCTTCTACGATTATCGCGGCGAGCATCCCGTTCCGACGCGCTGACGTGATTGCCGCTCACGAGGCCGCGGCGAGTGGCTTGGGCGGTTCTGACCTGTCATCGTCGCTGACCTTGCCGTCCGGCGCCACCGAAACGCATCCCCGGCCGGCGGCCTTGGCTGCATAGCAAGCGGCGTCGGCCCTTGCGATGATCTCGTCGACTTCGCCGCAATTGGCGCAGATCGCGGTCAACCCGATGCTGGCGCCGATCCCGTGCGGCCGGCCATCCCAGGTGAAGTTCAGGCCCGCTATCGCATCGATGATGGAACGCGCCGCGATCCTCGCGTCGGTGGTGGAAGCCGATTTCAGGATCACGGCGAATTCGTCGCCACCCAGGCGCGCGACGATGTCTTCAGGACCAAGCACGCCGCGCACGGCGTCAGCGACCCGCTTCAGCAGGGCGTCTCCGGCAGCGTGACCTCCCGTGTCGTTGACCAGCTTGAAATGGTCGAGGTCGATGAACATGAACTGATGGCGGCCCCCTGTCGTCGTGCCGTCCTTGCGCGCCTGATCGACCATCCCCTCCATGGCGCGGATGAAGCTCGAGCGGTTGGCAAGGCCCGTCAGTGCGTCGTGCGCGGCGGCATGGGCAAGCTGTCGCTGCAGGGCACGCGCATCGGTGAAGTCCTGGAAGACGATCACCAGACCGCAGAATTCGTTGCGTTCGTTGAGGATCGGCGACACGACCTGGCGGATGCTGCAGCGCGTGTCGTCGCGGCGGATGAGGACCGCGCGGCTGTTCTGGTCGGAGCGCGCCTCTTCGCCTGTCACCGGCCGCGTCATCCCGATGCTGTGGCCCGTCTCCTCGTCGACTGCCCAGTAGACATGGCTCAGCGTCTTGCCCAGCCCGTCGTCACTGGAAACGCCGGTCAACTTTTCGGCCACCGGGTTCATGAAAGTGACGCGGTTCGCGGCATCGGTGCAGATGACGGCATCACCGATCGATTGCAGCGTCACCCTCAGCCGCTCCTTCTCGTCGGCCAGCATCGCCGCCGAGACGATGAGCCGTTCTTCGGCCTGCTTTCGCCGGGTGATGTCCATCAAGCTGCCGATCGCTCTGACCAGGTGTCCGTCCGCATCGCGCTCGATGGCCTTGCCGCGGTCGAGGATCCAGATCCAGCGGCCGTCCTTGTGGCGCATGCGGAACTCGGCTTCGAAAAATTCCGTCTCGCCGGCGAGATGGGCGCGATCGGCCTCCGCGACCGTGGCGCGATCGTCTGGATGGATCATCGTCAGCCAGCGATCGGGGTCGCCATCGAGCTCGCCATCCCCGTAGCCCAGCATCTTGACCCAGGTGGAGGAATAGGTGGTGCCCCCCTTGCGCATGTCGAAATCCCAGACACCTTGACCGGCGCCGGCCAGCGCGAAGTTCCAGCGCGTTTCGGCCTCTGTGATGCGCGCCTCGGCCTGTTTGCGCGCGTCGATGTCCTCGATCTGCGAGACGAGATAGAGCGGCCGGCCGCTTTTCTCGTCGCGAATAACCGAGCCGGCAAGATGAGCCCAGACGGGTGTGCCGTCCTTCTTGAGATAACGCTTCTCGAAGTGGAAGGCATCGACGGTGCCCGCCTTCAGGCCGGCCATCGTTTCGCTGCCGATCTGCACATCGTCGGGATGCGTGAGCTGGAAGAAGGTCAGCGCCTCGATCTCGTCGCGGCTGTAGCCAAGCATGGCGGCAAAGGCCGGATTGGTCTGGAGAATACGCCCGTCGAGACCGACGATAGCGATGCCGATCGCCGAGTCCTCCATGGCCCGGCGGAACCGCTGCTCGCTATCCGTGATCTGCCGTCGATCCTCCGAGATTCGACCGATGAACAGATAGGCCGCGAAAAGCGCGCAGACCGTCACAGCGACCGATATTTGGAGGCAAAGTCTGAGGGCTTGCGCGCCAAGGTCCAGTCCTGACAGCACAAGCGAGGCGGCCACTACGGCCAGACCGGCCACAAGCAGCACCAGAGCTGCATGCTTGTGCCGTCCCGGCCCGATGATACCTCGCAATGTCACGATTCGTGCCACCCCCGTGGGCAATCGCTTTTTCCCGTTAAAACCCTGAAGGATCGATTTTAAGGAAAGGTTGCGCCCAGGGCATAGGCGACATGGAAAACCGGCAAACAATTGCCGGCATGATTAAGGATCGGTATTCACGGGGTGTAGGCGTGGGTATCCTGCTACCAGCGCACGAAAAACCGCCCGCCGAGCGCGCCAAGCAGAGCGAGAGCCGCGATGGCGATCGTGTACCAGGTGGCAACGAAAAGCGGCGAATCGTCGAAGCAGTGCGCCGCATAGAAAGTCGCCGCCAGCCCGCCGGCAAGCAGCCCCGCGACCGCGCCGGCAAGCACCGGCCGTGTCGGCGCGCCATAGCGCAGCATCCACAGGAAGATGGCCAGCGGGCCGATGCCGATCAGCGGGATGAAGCCCATGCAGATCATCATGTTCGAGCCGATCATGCGCGTGCTCCACAGGGCCTGCGGCACCACGAAGAGCTCCAGCACCACGGCCACCGCGACCAGCAGCGGCGCCGCGATCATCGCCGCCATAGCCCGGCCTGTCGCCGCGCCCGGCGTCGACAGGGCACGGATCAGGGCAAAGGCGCTGATGGCGAGCACGATGGTGAAAACGAATTTGGACAGGAAACGCACCGTGTGCGCGGCCACCATGAAATCGGGGCGCGGCCCGATCGTCATCATGAAGACAGCGGCCGCGACCAAGGCGGCCGCGCCAGCCGCCAGCCACCAGGCCGAGCGCAATGGCATCGCCTTGCTGCGGGCATCGGCGTCGAGCGCCTTGATGAGATCGTCGGTCTTCATGTCATTCCCGCCCGAACCGCCCCTGCCCGAATCGCCTGGCTATGGCGGTAAGTCCCCGGTGCAGCGACACCCGCACCGCCGTCTCGCTGATGCCGAACTTAGCCGCCGTCTCGCCGATCGAGCGGCCCTCCACGGATACTGCTGAAACCACCGAACGCTGTGCCGGCGGCAGCCCGTCGAGCGCCCGGTTGATGTCCCGCTCGCTGACGGTTTCCGTTTCGGGCTCGGCGAACGTCTCGGCGATGTCGTCGACATCGATCTCGATGCGCCGTCCGCGCCGCCGGAACGCATCGATCAGCTTGAAACGGGCAATCGCATAGACCCAGGGCAGCACCGGCGCGTCCTGGCGCCAGGTGTGCCGTTTCACATGAATGGCCAGCAAGGTTTCCTGCACGACATCCTCGGGATCGACCCCGCCCTGCACGATCTTGCGCCTGACGAAACCGCGCACCAGCGCGGCAATCCGGTGCAGAAAGTCGGCATAGGCCTTTTCATCCCCCGCGATCGCGGCCCGCATCAGCCGGGAAAGCTCGGCCTCGTCCTTGCCGCTCACAAGAGTTCACTCCCCGATCTTCGCGCCTCGGCACTGATTTGTTACGTGGCCGGCGAAATAATGTCCAAGCCAAACTACGGGCAAATCACGAAAGTTTGCGGGATGGCTCGCTAAATTCCCGGACGGGTTCTCTGGTTCCCAGCTCATGCGTGAGGAGCGGCGCGGGACCAACCTTTGATTGACGTAAGGTAAACCCTTCTGTAGCGTCAAGGGATCGGAGGGCGGCCGAAATGGATTTCATTGAACGCATTTTTGGATTTTCTCCCGACAATGGCTCGGGAACTTTCGAGAGCAGCCTTGTCATTGCGGCCATGGTCCTTGTCGCCGCCGTCTACTTCTACAGAAGACAGGGATCACTGAAGAAATAGCCTCTGGACAACCGGCGGAGACAGGTCCGCCAGGAAAACATTACCGTTGCGTCCTCTCAGCGTGGGAAACACGACATGGCAGGATCTCTGGTCAACCACATCAGAACCGCGGCCTTGCTGTTGTTCGCCGCCGAATTCTGGAAGCGTCTGGCCGCCGGGCTGAAGGTGCTGTTTGCCACGATATGCAGGCTGCTGTGCCGGCTGGCCAAGGGCCAGCGGCTGCCCAGCCCGGCGCAGAACGATTGCTGCATCCAGCTACCGCCCGACATCTACAAGCGCGCCGATCCTCTTCTCTATGCCCAGTACTATCTGATGGCGCAGGGGCTCGCGGTCACCTGGGACAATCCCGACATCGACATTTTCGACGGCACCTTGCCGGTCAGCGGCGCGCTTCAGCCAGCACATGCATATCGCGTTCGCGTGCGCGTCTGGAACGGGTCCTATGACGCCCCAGCGGTGGGCGTCGGGGTGGCACTGTCCTACCTGTCATTCGGCGCCCAGACCATTTCCCGTCCGATCGCCAACGTCGCCATAAATCTCGGAGCTAAGGGCACGATCGATTGCCCTGCCTATGCCGAGTTCAGTTGGACCACGCCCGCCACCGGCGGCCACTACTGCCTGCAGGCACAGCTTTCCTGGGGCGACGACGCCAACCCCGGCAACAACCTTGGCCAGAAGAACGTCAACATTGCCGAGATGCGCTCACCGGCGAAGTTCGTCTTCAGCGTGCGCAACGAGGCCTCGGTCGTCCGGCGTTTCCAGATCGAGGCGGACTGTTACGGTCTGCCGAAGCTGCGGTCATGTATCCCGCCACGCGGCCAAGGTCGAGACGAGCGCACGGACACCCCACAGCCGCGGCTCGCCGAGAGCAAGGCGCGCTGGGCCGAGGCCCTCGAGGAACAGGCGTATGGCCGGTTTCCCGTGCCGGACGACTGGTCGGTCAGGATCGTCCCAAGAACGCTTTTGCTGCAGCCGCGCCAGCTGACCGAGATCGCTGTCGAGATTGAACCGAAGGACTCCGCCTTTCGCGGCTCAAAGACCTTCAACGTCCACGTCTTCACGATCGGCGAGAGCGGATCGCGCACCATGACCGGCGGCGTGACGCTCACCGCCACGAAAGGCTGAGGCGCTCCGATGGCTTACAAGCACTATACGAGCTGCTTTCTCTATCCGGCCGGTGGCAAGCCCTACAACGAGGACGATCGGCTGGCTTTCCTCGCCGGCCAGGCGCTGCAGATCATCGTGATCACCGGGCTGGCGGCCGCCTTCGGCCTGCTGCTGGGGCCGGTCGGTGCGGCACTTGCCGCGGCAATCGCGTTTCTGGCGTCCGCTACCGCGACGATCGACAAGGCCGCCGGGGAATGGCTCAACCATCGCCTGGTCTGCCTCGACAAGGACAATCCGAAATGCGCCGTCGGCATCGTCTCCTACAATCCGTTCCGCAGCGATCTCGGCGCCTTCGACAACGACCAGTATTTCGACGTCATACTGATGCCGCATCCGACGACCGAAATCCTCAACGCCGAGACAAACGAGGCGGCCTTGGCGGCGGCCAATCGCTACAATGCCGACGGCACCGTCGTGGCGGAATTCGCCGCCAGCGTCGCGGCCCATCCGGCCAACGATATTCTCAATGACGGCTTTCAGGGTCATGAGCTGCTGTTGCCACGCGACGACCTGAAGACGGATCTGGGCTACGCACCCGCCGACGATCATGCCCGCTGGGGCCTGCACTGCGAGGCCGAGGGCGACTTCTGGATCAAGATGCGCCAATGGGCGCCGGCCATCGTTATCCTGCTGACGGCGGCCCTGGTCGTCACGGTGGCCGCGGCGGCCGCCGGCGCCAGTGCCGGAGCGGCTGTCGGCTGCGCCATAGGATCGTTCTTCCTGGGTGCGCTGGGCTGCGCCATCGGCTCGTTCCTGGGAGGATTGCTCGGAGCGGCCATTGGCGGCGCCATCGGCGGAGCGGCATCCTATTTCGGCGGGGTCAAGCCGGTCCTGCAGGGATTGTTCAACTGGAACCCCGGCAATGTCGAGGACGCCAATGTCGGCGACAAGGCGCTCGGCCCCATCAGGATGGGCGATCATGTCGCCGTCCTCGGCGAACATGTCTATGACGGCTACCACAAGGGCTGGCACGAGTTTCATCCGCTGATGGCGGTGGTCAAATTCGATGCGGCCGCCAGTGTCGACGCGAAACACTATCTGCAGTGGGATCCGGACTTTGCCGACACGGGCACGGTTCCGCCCAAACCGCCGGGCGAGACCACCGACCTGACCGCGCAGGATATCCGTGACGGGCTTGGCAGCGCGGCGTTCCGGACGCGCTGCGACAATCTGCGCAGGACCTGGTGCGCCATGCTGAACGAAGCGTTCGATCCCGAGACCAAACGAACACAGCAGGGGCTGGACCAGCGGTGGACCATTCATCCGATGGTCGATGGCTGCATCCCGCAGGAGCAGCCACCAGCCCCGCATATCGGGTGATGCCATCGGCGTCCGACACGCGAAACCGTGATGATGCCCGTCGTCTTTCAATCTTGACTAGTGCATTCATGAATTGGTACTCGGACGCACCCCAGTGCGGGACAACCCGAGGAGTACCCTTATGAAATCCCCCCTTCTTGCCCTTGCCAGCGTAGCCGCGCTTGCAATCAGCCTCGCCGCTGGTCCGGCGACGGCCGAAGATGCCGGCATCGTCGTCTATAATGCCCAGCATGAAAGCCTGGCGAAGGAATGGGCGGAAGGGTTCACCAAGGAAACGGGGATAAAGGTCACCTTGCGCAACGGCGGTGACAGCGACTTCTCCAACCAGATCGTCGCCGAAGGTGCTGCCTCGCCCGCCGACGTGTTCCTGACGGAAAATTCGCCGGCCATGGTGCTGGTCGAGAATGCCGGCCTGTTCGCGCCGGTCGACGCCGATACGCTGGCTCAAGTCCCGCAAGACTATCAGGCCACCAGCGGCAAATGGGTGGGCGTGGCCGCGCGCAGCACCGTGTTTGCCTATAACACCACCAAGCTCAAGGCAGACCAGCTGCCCAAGTCGATGCTCGATCTCGCCGACCCGAGCTGGAAGGGCCGCTGGGCGGCTTCGCCTTCCGGCGCCGATTTCCAGGCCATCGTGAGCGCTTTGCTGCAGCTCAAGGGCGAGCCCGCCACGGCCGACTGGCTGAAGGCGATGAAGGAGAACTTCACCGCCTACAAGGGCAACAGCACCGTGATGAAGGCGGTCAATGCCGGTGAGATCGAAGGCGGCGTGATCTACCACTACTACTACTTTGGCGATCAGGCCAAGACCGGCGAAAACTCCAAGAACGTCGCGCTGCACTATTTCAAGAACCAGGATCCGGGCGCTTTCGTATCGGTTTCCGGCGGCGGCGTGCTGGCCTCGAGCAAGCATCCCAAGGAAGCCCAGGCCTTCCTGAAATGGGTGACCGGCAAGGGCGGCCAGGACGTTCTGAAGAACGGAACCTCCTTCGAATACGCGGTCGGCAAGGGCGCGCAGTCCAATCCGAAGCTGGTGCCACTGGCCGACCTGCAGGCGCCGAAGGTCGATGCCACGACGCTGAACTCCAAGAAGGTCACCGACCTGATGACGGCAGCCGGCTTGCTTTAGTTGCCGTTCTTCCTAATAAGGACGTCAGATCGTGCTCTCGCGGGAATTCACCTTTCGCGGGAGCGTTTTGTTTCGAGATGCATTCGTCCATGACGACACGCTTCGTTCCTGACCGCGACCGTGGTCCCATGATTGCCTCTGCCGCGTCGCAACGGTATGGCGCCTGAACTGATGCAGTCCGCGGTCGATCTCGCGCGTCCCGGCCTGCCGTCCAAAATGCGTCGACGGGCGCAGCGGCGGGCGGCGCCTTGGCTTGTCGCCGCCGCCATATTTGTCTCCTTGCTGGCGCTGCTGCCGCTCGCTTTCATCATCTGGGTCGCGGTGCAGACCGGCTGGGAGACGGTCTCGGCACTGGTCTTTCGGCCGCGTGTCGGCGAACTGCTGGTCAACACCGGCCTGCTCGTCCTGCTGGCGGTGCCGATCGCCATCACCTTGTCGGTTACGCTTGCCTGGCTGACGGAACGCAGCGACCTGCCCGGTGCCCGGCTCTGGTCCTGGCTCTGCGTGGCGCCGCTCGCCATCCCCGCTTTCGTGCACTCCTATGCCTGGATCACCCTGGTGCCCGGGCTGCACGGCCTGTGGGCTGGCGTGCTGGTGTCCGTCATCGCCTATTTCCCTTTCCTCTATCTGCCGGTGTCGGCGGCCCTGCGCCGTCTCGATCCCGCTCTCGAGGACGCGGCCGCGGCACTTGGCCATGGACCCTGGCGCGTGTTCTGGCGCGTCGTGCTGCCGCAGCTCAGGCTCGCAATATGCGGCGGCTCGCTGTTGGTCGGCCTGCATCTGCTGGCCGAATATGGCCTCTATGTCTTCATTCGCTTCGACACCTTCACGACCGCGATCGTCGATCAGTTCCAGTCGACCTTCAACGGCCCGGCCGCCAACATGCTGGCCGGCGTGCTGGTGACCTGCTGCTTCGTGCTGCTCGGCCTCGAAGTGCTGGTCCGCGGCGAGGAGCGTTATGCCCGTGTCGGCTCCGGTGCCGCGCGATACCAGCAACGAATGAGCCTCGGCCGCGCCACCCTGCCCAGCTTGCTGCTGCTCGCCGTCACCACACTGCTGGCGCTTGGCGTTCCGTTCGTGACCATCGGGCGCTGGCTCGCCGCCGGCGGCGCCGATGTCTGGCGCTTCGACGAGATCGGCCTGGCACTCGGCCAGACGCTGTTCCTGTCCCTCGCTGGCGCCCTGCTTGCCACTGTCGCGGCCATGCCGATGGCCTGGATCTCTATCCGCGCGCCGGGTCCGTTGCAGCGCTTGCTCGAGGGATGCAATTACATCGTCGGCTCGCTGCCCGGGGTCGTGATCGCGCTGGCGCTGGTCACCATCACGGTGCGCATCGCACTGCCGCTCTACCAGACCTTGTTCACTATCCTGGTCGCCTATGCACTGATGTTCCTGCCGCGCGCGCTGGTCAGCCTGCGTGCATCGATCGCGCAAGCGCCGGTCGAGCTCGAACGCGCCGCGTCCAGCCTCGGCCGGCGGCCGCTCAATGCGCTGTGGTCGACGACGATCCGCCTGTCGGCGCCCGGTGCGGCGGCCGGCATGGCCCTGGTGGCGCTCGGCATCATGAACGAACTGACCGCGACCCAGATGCTGGCGCCGAACGGCACCCGCACACTGGCCATGGCGTTCTGGTCCTACAGCAGCGAGATCGATTACGCCTCGGCGGCTCCTTACGCCTTCATCATGGTGGCGATGTCGCTGCCCCTGACCTGGCTGCTCTACGTCCAGTCGAAGCGGATGGCAGGACGATGAGCTTTCTCGAACTCGGTAATCTGCACAAGCACTACGGCCCGGTCGCCGCACTAGCCGGCGTCAACCTGAACGTCGCCAGCGGCAGCCGCACGGCGATCGTGGGACCTTCCGGCTGCGGCAAGACGACCTTGCTGCGGCTGATCGCCGGCTTCGAGGCGCCTGACCAAGGCCGCATCGTACTCGACGGCCAGGAGCTGGCCAATGGCGGCGCCGCTGTCCCGGCGCATCGCCGCGGCATCGGCGTGGTGGCGCAGGACGGCGCCCTGTTCCCGCATCTGACCATCTCGGACAATATCGGCTTCGGCATGGCACGGGACGACGACAGGCGCGCCGAGCGCATCGTCGAACTTGCCTACATCGTGGGACTCGACAAGGCGATCCTCAAACGCCGCCCGCACGAGCTCTCCGGCGGCCAGCAGCAGCGCGTGGCGCTGGCCCGCGCCATGGCGATGAAGCCGCGGCTGATGCTGCTCGACGAGCCGTTCTCGGCACTCGACACCGGCCTGCGCGCCTCGATGCGCAAGGCGGTGGCCGAACTTCTGGAGGCGGCCGGCATCACCACCATCCTGGTGACGCACGACCAGGCCGAGGCGCTGTCCTTCGCCAGCCAGGTGGCGGTAATGCGCGATGGGAAATTTTCCCAGGTCGGCACGCCGCGCGAGCTCTATCTCAAGCCGAAGGACAGGATGATCGCCGAGTTCCTCGGCGATGCCATCATCCTGCCGGCGAGCATTTCGGGCGGCTTCGCCAGTTCGCCGCTGGGCCGCATCGCCGTCGACGCGCCGGACAGCCGCGATGTCGCCCGTATCATGCTGCGGCCGGAACAGATCGGCCTGAAACGCACCTCGCGCGAGGGCATGTCGGGCACATCGGACATGCCGTTCGGCGAGGTGACGGAATCGGAATTCGCCGGCTCGACATGCACGATCGCGGTGCGGCTCCTGAACAATTCCGATCCGCCCGACGCCGCGGCCATCGGCGGCACGCCGCTGATCCTGCGCAAATCCGGCATGGACGCGCCGGCGGTCGGCGAGATCGTGCGGCTGACCGTATCGGGCAAGGCGCACGTCTTCGCCTGAGCCCGACGATTTTAAGCCCTTGAACCAAAGCGAAGTGGCAAGCTCACGCCGTGATGCGTTCGCCGGTTTCGGCTGAATAGATCGGCCATTGCTCGATAAAATCGCAACCGTGCACCACCACGCACGCGTTGGCGCTGTCGATGAGGATGACGGCGTAGGACGGCGGCGCTTGTTCGACGATCTCGCTCGATCGCTCGAGGGCGAGCTCGAAGCGGGCATGCAGGCCGCGCTGCGCCGAGAACGGGATGCCGGCAACGGTGCCGGCAATGTCGCGATGCACATGGCCGAAGAAGATATGGCGGACGTTGCCATGGCCCCGCAACAAGTCGAGCAACCGCTCGGGCTGCTGAAGCGCCAGCGGATCGAGTTGAGGCAGGCCGAGCGCGACCGGCGGATGATGCAGGAACACGTAAGCGGGCCGGCCGCCCGACCGTTCCAGCCGGGCTTCGAGCCAGGCAAGCCGCCTCTCGCACAGTTCGCCCTCGACGCGCCCTTCCGCCAGGCAGTCGAGAAACAACAGCACTTCGTTGCCGGTATCGTGGACCGACTGCACGAAGCCGTTTTCGTCGACCGGAACGTCGGGAAACGCGGCGATGAGATTTGCCCGCCGGTCATGGTTGCCCGGCAGCAGCCTGTACGGCACCGACAGCGTGGTCAGGGCAGCGCGCAGATCGGCATAGCTCCGCGGCGCACCGGTCTCCGTCAGGTCGCCGGTGAAGACGCAAAGCGCGGCGTCGGCGTGATGCGCATTGATGTGCGCGATGCACTGATCCAGCCGCTGGTGCAGGTCGGCTCCATAGCGGCGCTCACCTTGCCGACCGAGATGCACGTCGGTGACCTGGATGACTTTCATGTACGTCTCTTTGGCGGCGCGCGTGCTGGAAATCAAAGCGCTGGCTCTGGCACCGAAGCCTTGAAGACATCGAGACGGGTCCCTGTCTCCGACGAGAAGAAGTGCATGTCGTCACGCGAGATCTTCAGCCCGACGGTGCTGCCGGGCTCGGGGTGAACGGGCTCCGAGGTCATCACCGAAAACGGCGCGCCGTCGAGGTCGACATAGATCACCCGCCCCGCGCCCAATTCCTCGACCAGGTCGACAGTCGCATCGAGCGCGCCCGGCGTTTCCGGCGCCACCAGCCGCACCGCCTCCGGCCGGATGCCCATCGCCACTTTCGTGCCGACCGGCAGGCCGGCGCGAGCCATCGCCAGGCGCCGGCTGCCGCCGAGCAGCGACAATCCGTCGAGTTCGGCGGTGCCTTCGAGGATGTTCATGGCCGGCGCGCCGACGAAGGTGGCGACGAAGCGGCTGGCCGGGCGGGTGTAGATTTCACCTGGCGTGCCGACCTGTTCGACCCGTCCCCCATTCATCACCACCAGCCGGTCGGCCAATGTCATGGCTTCGACCTGGTCGTGGGTGACGAAGACGGAGGTGGCATTCAGCCGGCGATGCAGCTTGCGGATCTCCGAACGCATCTGCACGCGCAGCTTGGCGTCGAGATTGGACAGAGGCTCGTCGAACAGGAACACCTTCGGCTCGCGGATCATGGCGCGGCCCATGGCGACGCGTTGCCTCTGGCCACCCGAAAGCGCCATCGGCTTGCGGTCGAGCAGTTGCTCGAGTTCCAGTGTGCGGGCCACCGCCTGGATGCGCTGGTTGCGCTCGGCCGAGGGAACACCGGCGACTTTCAGCGAATAGCCGATGTTCTGGGCCACGCTCATATGCGGATAAAGCGCGTAATTCTGGAACACCATGGCGCAGCCGCGCTCGCGCGGCTCGAGTTTGTTGACCACCGTGCCGTCGATGGCGATCGTGCCGTCGGAAATTTCTTCCAGCCCCGCGATCATCCTGAGCAGCGTGGACTTGCCGCAGCCGGACGGCCCGAGAATGATGACGAATTCGCCCGAGGCAAAGTCGAGATCCACGCCGTGCACGACCTGCGTCTTGGCATAGTTCTTCTTGACGCCGCGTATTGCGATGGAGGCCATTTTTTGTCTCCTTGTTACTTCTCGGTGGCGATCAGGCCGCGCACGAACCAGCGCTGCATCAGCACCACGACGATCATCGGCGGCAGCATAATGATGAGAGTACCGGCCATGGCGATATGCCACTCCGGAGTGCCGCCGACATTGGGGATGAGCTGCTTGAGCTCGGTCACCGCCATCGCATGCGACTGGTCGGTGGTGATGAGCAGCGGCCATAGATACTGGTTCCATGCCCATAGGAACATGATGGTTCCGAGCGCCGCCATGTTGTTGCGCGACAGCGGCAACAGGATATCGATGAAGAAGCGCAGTGGCCCGGCGCCATCCATGCGTGCGGCTTCCGTCAATTCGTCCGGCACGGTCAGGAAGAATTGGCGATAAAGGAACGTCCCGGTCGCCGTGGCGACCAGCGGCAGAATCAGGCCGGGATAGGAGTTGAGCAGCCCAACGCTGAGCTGGACCTGCACGCCCGAAACCGTTTCGATCAGCCAGCTCAGGCCGGTCGCGTCCAGGATAGCCTGATACGGCTCGAGCACGTTGGCGACCACCGCGTAGGTCGGCACGATGCGCACTTCAAGCGGCAGCATCAGAGTGATGAAGATCAGCCAGAAGATCAGCGTGCGGCCGGGAAATCGGAAATAGACGATCGCGAAGGCGGTCAGCGCCGAGACGATCACTTTGCCGGCGGCAACGCCGGTCGCAACGATGAAGCTGTTCAGCAGCTTGGGACCAAGGTCGGCTGTCACCCAGGCGGTCTTGATGTTGATCCAGAAATCGCTACCCGGCAGCAGCGACATCGGCACGTCGTTGACATCCCTGAGATTATGCGAGGCTGCGATTGCCACGATGGCGAACGGCGCCACACAGAAAACGAAGCCGACGAACAAGATCAGGTGCGTGAAAAAATTGAGGAACGGGGTGCGCTCGACCATATCAGTCTCACCTGTAATGGACGCGCCGCTCGATGAAGCGGAACTGGAAAATGGTCAGCACGATGATGAGCAGCATCAGGATGATGCTCTGCGCGGCGGCACCGGAGTAATCGAGGCCTTTGAAGCCGTCGGAGTAGATCTTGTAGACCATCAGATTGGTGGCATTCGCCGGCCCACCGGACGTCATGATGTCGACGATGCCGAAGGAATCCTGGAAGCTTTCCGTGATGTTGATGACAAGCAGGAAGAAGATGGTCGGGGTGATCAGCGGAAACTGGATGTCCCAGAAGCGCCTCATGACACCAGAGCCGTCCATCGCGGCGGCTTCGATCAGGGAACGCGGGATCGCCTGGAACGCGGCGAGGAAGAAGATGAAGTTGTAGCCGACATACTTCCAGGAAAAGGCGATGATGATCGAAGCCATGGCGTCGGCGCCGTCCAGGCCGGGATCCCAGAAGCCGGGCCAGACCTGGTTGACGACGGCCATGAAGCCGGCTTCCGGCGCCAGGATGAAGCGGAATGCCAGCGCCAGGGCGGGCGCGGCGATGCCATAGGGCCAGATCAGCACCACGCGATACAGCCATGAGCCGGCTAGCTGGCGGTCGGTGAGCGCGGCGAGCACGAGCGCGACGAACATCGCAAGCCCGGTGCTGATGCCGGCAAAGACAAGGCTGGCGGTGATCGAGTTCCAGTAATCGGCGTTGGCCAGGATCGAGCGGAAATTGTCGAGACCGACCCAGATGTTGCCGCCGCCCCAGGGCTGCTGCAGCGTCAGCGACCAGTATACGGCCTGGCCGGCAGGCCAGTAGAAGAAGGTGAAGATCAGCAGGAGCTGCGGCACCGCGAAAAGAATGCCGATTGTCCAACTGCCGAAAGTGACGCGTTTTTCCATCGGTCCGCCGTTGCCGCAGGGTGGTCAGCTTAAAGCAAGCGAGAGATTAATAACGAAATGCCCGCCCGTCGACCCAGGCATGATCCCGAAAACTGGAAACCGGTCTTCGGGATCATGCTCAAATGGGTCGGCGGGCGGTCTGGGAAATCCCTGGATCAGGGCAGGGTCTTGCCTGGATATGTCTGCTGGAAGCGGTCGAGGATGGCGTCGCCGTTCTTGACCAGCGTGTCGAGACCTTCCTGCACGGTGAGCTTGTTGGCGAAGATCGCCTGCATCTGGGTGCCGAACTCGGCGCGGATCTGGGTGAAATTGCCCAGGCGGATGCCGCGGGTGATTTCGGTTGGCTCGGAGGCGGTCAGGCTGGCGATCGCGACTTCGCGGCCCTTGTAAGGCGCCTTGTCGTAAAAGCCCTGGCCCTTCATGTAGTCGAAGCCCGACTTGGTCACCGGGATGTAACCGGTGTTGGTCGACCAGAACAGGGCGGTCTTCGGATCATGGATGAAGTTGAGGAACGCGGCCGCGCCCTTGTATTCAGCATCCGACTTGCCCGAGAGAACCCACAGCGATGCGCCGCCGACGAGCGAGTTCTTGCGCTCCGTGCCGGCATAGACGGGCAGTTCGGCGACGTCCCAGTTCATGCCTTCCTTCTGCGTACGGCCAACCGTGCCGTGATCGCCGACCGAGGTCAGGATGACCTGGCAGGTGCCGGTGGCAAAGGCCTGGACCATATCCTGGCCGAGATCCTTCGACTTGATCTTGATCAGGCCGGCATCATACCACTTCTTGAGGTCGGTGACGTACTGCACGAACTTGGTCTTGTTGACTTCGAGGCGGGCGTCGAGGCCGTCATAGCCATTGTTCTTGGTGGCGATCGGCTGGTTGTGAATGGCGGAGAACTGCTCCATCAACTGCCAGCTTTCGTTGGCCGAGATGTTGATCGCCATCGGGCATTCATAGCCGGCGTCCTTCATTGCCTTGAGGTCGGCGCCGACGTCTTCCCAGGTCTTCGGGGCTTCGGTCTTGCCGATCTTGGCGAAGGCGTCCTTGTTCCAGTACATCAACGCCGTAGACGAGTTGAACGGGAAGGACAGCATCTCGCCTTTCGAGGTGGCGTAATAGCGGGCGATGCCTGGGAAATAATCGGCGTAGTCGATCTTGTAGCCGTTTTCTTCCATGAGCTTGTCGGCGGGCTTGTAGGCGCCTGACAGCATCATGGTGGCGGTGCCGACGTCATAGACCTGAACGACGGTGGGCTGCTTGCCGGCGCGGAAGGCGGCAATGGTGTTCTGCAAGGTGGCGTCGTAATTGCCCTGGCTGGTGCAGACGACTTCATAGTCCTTCTGCGAGGCGTTGAAATTCTTGCACAGCGTGTCCACGACCCGGGCGAGATCGCCCGAAAGACCGAACCAGAAATCGAATTTTGCCGGTTCCGCAAAGGCAGGCATCGCCAGCGCGGAGCTGAGCACGCCAGCGGCAAGGGCAGCAAAGCCCCGCTTGATGATCGTCATGATTTCTTCCCTCTTGAATGACTGTTGACAAGGGTCTTGCGCAAGTCCTTGCCCGCTCTCTTAGAGAAGGTATGTGACAGTTCTGTTGTGGCCTCCCGGGCCTGTGCACAGCTGGTCTTTCCTCCCCTCCGGCGGCTACAGCGGCATGAAAACGTCACACCGGCGCCTTAGGTAGCTAGGGCGACTTCCAAGGACGTAAAGGCCGTCATTGTTATCCGGCTAAAAGGGATGATGAAATGCTGGTGAAGCAGCTGGCGCACGTGCCCATCACCGACAGGCAGGCGATGCGCGAAGGCCCGCGCGATAGCGCCACCCATTTGCGGCATGCAGCCGCCATTCCGGCTCTTGGCCAGATCGAAATCGGCGGCAAGGCGTCGCACGCGAACGTCGGCGAGGCCTTGAAGGTGGTGGCCTGGAACGTCGAGCGGCTCCGTCATGTCGATGCCATTGCACGAACGCTTGCCGGGCAGGCCCCCGAAATCGTGCTGTTGTCCGAGGTGGACAAGGGCATGGCACGCTCCGGCAACGGCCATCCGCTCAGCGTGCTTGCCGACCGGCTCGGCCATGCCTTCGCCTATGGTGTCGAGTTCGTCGAACTCGCTGGCGGCAACGAGGCCGAGCGCATGGCAACCGGTGAAGCCGCCAACGCGGAAGGCTTTCACGGCAATGCCGTGACCAGTGGCATGCCGCTGCTGCGACCCTTCCTGGTGCGCCTGGACGCCGCCGGCGGCTGGTTTCGGCCGGAGCGCGGCCAACCGCGCATCGGCGGACGCATGGCGATCGGCGGCCAGGTGCGCATCGGCGACCGTAGGATGACGGTCGTCTCGGTGCACCTTGAAAACCGAACCGATCCGGCTCGCAGGGCCGCTCAGACACGCAAACTCCTCGATGCAATCGACAACTATGATGCGCAAGCGCCAGTACTGCTCGGCGGCGATTTCAACACGCTGACGGCAAGCCACGAGGAGCGCCATGACGACCCACGGGCGTGGATGGCTCGGGTCATGGCCGAACCGGACCGGCTGATCCATGCCGAGCGTCACGAGCCGCTGTTCGCGGCCCTTGCCGAGCGCGGCTATGATTGGCAGGCCGCCAACAATTTGGACCTGCCCACCCAGCGTCGGCCCGCCGGCACCCCGGTTGGCCGAATCGACTGGTTCTTCACGCGCGGCCTCGCGGCCAGCGCGCCGGCGGTTCTTCCGGCGGTGTTGCCGGATGGCAGCCCAAGCTCGGATCATGACGCCCTGACAGTGACCGTCCGCCTGAAATAACCGTCGTCTTCAATCGATGCGGCTGACCTGGCTTGTGCTCTTGCGGTCAGCTTGCGCCGCAAAAGCACGCCATGGTTGCAGGCGGCTTTATCGATCCTTCAACAGCCAAGCATTAATCAGTCATATTTCTTTCTTTATTTCCTGCGGGCCAGGGGGAATAAGATGCTGACGGTCTATAACTGCATCGTGAACCAGCACGATCTGAGGCTGGTTGCACTGGCAGCGCTGATTTGTGGAATTTCCTGTTTTTCAGCCGTCAATCTTCTTCATCACATAGGTCGCTCGACGGATCGAAATCGGCTTGCCTGGCTGACGATCGCCTCCACCTCGACCGGTTTCGGCATCTGGGCAACGCACTTCATCGCCATGCTTGCCTTCACGCCGGGAATCCCCAACGCCTATGATCCCGGACTTTCAGTACTCTCGCTCGCTGGCGCGGTGGCGGTTACGGCGGCCGGCATGTGGGTCGCCACCTTGCGCGACGAGCTTGATTACCATCTGGTCGGCGGCGCCGTTCTGGGCGGCGGTATTGCCGCCATGCACTACATCGGCATGGCGGCATTCGAGGTCGAGGGCCGGATCGAATGGAACCTGCTCCTCGTCGCCGTCTCCTTGCTGGCCGGCGTGACGCTCGCGGCGCTGGCTTTGCGCGTCGTCCTGCGCGGCTCGTCGCTGCCTGCGACGCTTGCCGGTGCGGTCTTGCTGACGCTGGCGATCTGCGGCCTGCACTTCATCGCCATGGCTGCCGTCTCGATCTTCCCGGATTCCTCGATCGCCATATCCCAACACACCGTCGCACCGACCTCGCAGGCCTTCGCCGCCGCTGCGGCCACTCTGGTGATCCTAGTGCTTTCGGCCACCGCGCTGTGGATCGACCTTCGCTTCCGCCGCCAAAAGCTTGAGGTCGACCGCATGCACGGCTTAGCCAACGCCGCGGTGGAAGGCCTGATCGTCTGCGATGGCAATCGCATCGTCAGTGTCAACGACAGCATGGCCAGGCTGACCGGCATGGTCGCCACGACACTGAACGGAAGGGAACTTGGCGACCTCTTCGATGAGCGCACCGCATCCGACCTGATCAACTTCCAGGGACAGCCGTGGGAGGCGGAACTGAGCAATCGCGACGGGATGAGAATTCCCGTCGAACTGATCGCCAGAAGCATCGACTATTGCGGCAAGCCTCACAATGTCGTCGCCGTCCGCGACATTCGCGAACGCAAGAAGGCGGAACAGGAAATCCTTCGCCTCGCTCATTTCGATCCGCTGACGGGGCTCGCCAACCGCCGTAGCTTTTCCAGCCGGCTTGATACCGAAATCGCCGCCACGAGCCGAGACGCAAAAGCCGGCAAGGGCGCGAGGGGCGGGCATCTTGCGCTTCTTCTGCTCGACCTCGACCGGTTCAAGGAGGTGAACGATCTTTATGGGCATGGCGCCGGCGACGCGATGCTTCAGAAGGTGGCGAACTGTGTCTCCGGCGTTCTTCGCCACGGACAGATGCTGGCGCGCCTGGGCGGCGACGAATTCGCCATCATCTCCCCCAACCTGCCCGACCCGCAGGCGGCGAGCCGGATAGCCGACGCGGTGCTCGCCGCGATGCGCGAGGAGAACCGGCTCGCGGCGGGTGGCGGGCTGGTATCGGGGAGCATCGGCATCGCGCTCTATCCGCTGGACGCGGAAGACCAGGCCAGCCTCATCAGCCATGCGGATACCGCGCTCTATCGCGCCAAGACCGAAGGCAGGGACACCTATCGCTATTTCGAGGCGTCGATGGGCGCCGAGGCTCGCGACAAGCGCGTCATGGAGCACGAACTGCGCCAGGCAGTCGCGCGCGACGAATTCTATCTCGTCTACCAGCCGCAGAAGGAGATCAGCAGCGGCAAAATGGTCGGCTTCGAAGCCTTGATCCGTTGGCGGCATCCCGAACGCGGCGATGTTCCCCCGTCCATATTCATACCGCTGGCGGAGGACAGCGGCGCCATAGGCCAGATCGGAGATTGGGTGCTGACGGCAGCGTGCCAGGAGGCCGCCAGTTGGGAAAATCCACTGACGGTAGCCGTCAACGTCTCCGCGGTGCAGTTGCACAATCCGAACTTCAGCCGAAAGGTGCACGAGACCTTGCTCAAGTCCGGTCTCGCGGCAGCCAGGCTGGAACTCGAAATCACCGAGACGGCGCTGGTGAAGGACATGCCGCGCGCGCTGGCGAGCTTGCGACAGGTCAAGGCGCTTGGCGTGCGCGTGGCCATGGATGATTTCGGAACCGGCTATTCCTCCCTCTCCAACCTTCGCGCCTTCCCTTTCGACAAGATCAAGATCGACGGTTCCTTCATCAAGTCCGTCGACACCAACGGCCAGGTTGCGGCGATCGTGCGCGCCGTGCTCGGGCTGGGGCGCGGCCTGGGTCTGCCGGTGCTGGCGGAGGGCGTCGAGACGCTCGGCGAGTTGAAGTTCCTCGACGCCGAGGCCTGCGAGATCGGCCAGGGCTATTATCTCGGCAAGCCGGCGCCGATCGAGGCGTTCGGAAACCTGACCGGCCACGGCAAGCGTGTTCGGGCGCGAGGCGCCGACCGCCAGGATGGCAGCCTCGTATTGCTCAAGCCGAGCGTACGCTCGGCCTAGAGCTCTTTGTTTTTACGCAATTCCGGACGGAGAACCGTTACACACTTTTCCTGGAGGTGCTCTGGCTCACGACCCGAGCGCCGTCTCGACCAGCCGCTTTGCATCGGGGCCCGCCCATTCGGCTGGACCGTTCATGTGGGCGATCAGGCAGCCTTCGCCGTCGATCAGCATGGTGACGGGCAGGCCGAGCGCCAGACCGCGCGTCTTGAGGTCGTTGAACAGTGTCATCGTCGAATCGCGGTAGTAGCCGAGCGTGTGCACACCGGTATCGGCGAGAAACTTCTTCGGTTTCACGTCGTCGCCGGCATCGACGTTGACGGCGACGACCTGAAAGGCGTCGCTGCCTTTCTCCTTTTGCAGCGCATCGAGCGCCGGCATTTCGGCACGGCAGGGCGCGCACCATGTGGCCCAGAGATTGAGCAGCACGGTCTTGCCGGCATGATCGGCGATCGTCATCGGCTTGCCGTCCGGACCGTGGAAGGCGAGGCTCCTCATCGACTGCGGCGGATCGGCCGGCAAAAGTGCCGCGACCTCGCCGGTGGCCGCGGCCGCGACCTTCTTGGCGCGATCGCTCTTG
Organism: Mesorhizobium sp. B2-3-15; assembly: GCF_006442875.1. Taxonomy (NCBI): domain Bacteria; kingdom Pseudomonadati; phylum Pseudomonadota; class Alphaproteobacteria; order Hyphomicrobiales; family Phyllobacteriaceae; genus Mesorhizobium; species Mesorhizobium sp. B2-3-15. Next base: position 74,118 of record NZ_VFVO01000010.1, read on the forward strand.
GCGGCGCAGGCGACATCGTCCTTGCTGTCGCCGGCGGCTGCTTGGGGCGCAGCGTTGTTGCCAGACCGGCTCTCGCTGACATATACCGCGACCGCGCCGGCCAGCGCTCCCGCCACCAGGGCGGCGAGGATCAGGCGCCGGGCCGGGAAAAATCTGTTTCCGTCTGCCATATTCTCAAACTGCTCCGAAGCACGGGTTATAGCCATGAGCGACAAGAAGACCAGCAACCAGATGTGGGGCGGACGATTTGCCTCGGGTCCGGCCGCGATCATGGAAGCGATCAACGCGTCGATCTCGTTCGACCGCAAACTCTACGCGCAGGACATAAGAGGCTCGATCGCTCATAGCGAGATGCTGGCGCAAACGGGCATTATTTCGGCGGCCGATCAAGAAAAAATCGCTCACGGTCTGAACACGATCCTGAAAGAGATCGAGGGCGGCAGCTTCGAGTTTTCGACGCGGCTGGAAGACATCCACATGAACATAGAGGCCCGCCTTGCCGATCTCATCGGTCCGGCGGCCGGCCGGCTGCACACCGCCCGTTCGCGCAACGACCAGGTGGCCGTCGATCTGAGGCTCTGGGTCAAGGACGAATGCTTTCGTGTCGCCGAGGCGTTGAAAGGCTTGATCATGGCCCTCCTGGCGCGAGCCGAGGAACATGCGGCGACCATCATGCCGGGCTTTACCCACATGCAGGCGGCGCAGCCGGTGACCTTCGGCCATCACTGCATGGCCTATGTCGAGATGTTCGCTCGCGACCTGTCGCGCGTGCGCGACGCCATTGAGCGCATGGACGAGAGCCCCCTCGGCGCCGCCGCCCTTGCCGGCACCAGCTTTCCCATCGACCGCCACCAGACCGCCAGGGCGCTCGGTTTCCGCGAGCCGATGCGCAATTCGCTGGACAGCGTCTCCGACCGCGATTTCGCGCTGGAATTCCTTGCCATGGCGGCGATCTGCGCCACTCACCTGTCGCGGCTGGCCGAGGAGATCATCATCTGGTCGACGCCACAATTCGGCTTCATCAGGCTGTCGGATAGTTTTTCCACCGGCTCCTCGATCATGCCGCAGAAGAAGAACCCCGACGCGGCCGAACTGGTTCGCGGCAAGACAGGCCGCGTCAACGGCCATCTGGTCGGCCTGCTGACGGTGATGAAGGGCATGCCTTTGACCTACGGCAAGGACATGCAGGAGGACAAGGAATCGGTGTTCGACGCGGCCGAGACGCTCGACCTGATGCTGGCCGCGATGACCGGCATGGTTGCGGACATGACGGTCAATGCCGCCGCGATGAAGAAGGCCGCCGGCTCCGGCCACGCCACCGCCACCGACCTCGCCGACTGGCTGGTGCGTACCTTGGGCCTGCCGTTCCGCGAGGCCCATCATGTCACCGGCCGCGCGGTGGCGCTGGCCGAACACAGGAAGGTCAGCCTGGAAAAGCTTTCGCTGGAGGATCTGCAATCGATCAACCCAGGCATCACTTCCGACATATTCTCGGTGCTGGCGGTGCAGAACTCGGTCAAGAGTCGCACCAGCTTCGGCGGCACCGCGCCATCGGAAGTGAGAAAGCAGATCCGCTATTGGAAAAAGCGTCTCGCCAAGGCGTAATGCCGGATATCGCGATCAGCAATATCCGGGGTGCAATGCACCGAGAACTCGGCTAAAAGCAGCGGCGGACAGAGAGTTTCGGACGGATGGATCGATGACCGGAAGCAGGATTTTGGTGACGCTGACGCTGCTTGCGGCGCTTGCCTTCGTGACCGCCTGCGGCCGCAAGGCGGGCCTGGACACGCCCTATGAGGCGGCTGTCCAGGCACGCAAGGATGCCGAGAAGGCCCACCAGCCCGTGCCGCCGGAACCGGAAAAACCGGTCGTGGACAAGAAGTTCATTCTCGACCCGCTGATCTAGCGCCGATGAAGGCGGGATTGGTCTTGTCCAAACCCGATCGCATCGTGCCTCAACTTCCGGAACCACACTCGTGAACCATTTCGACTACCGCGATGGCGTGCTGCATGCCGAGGACGTGGCGATCCCTGATATCGCCGCACAGGTCGGCACGCCGTTCTATTGCTATTCGACGGCGACCCTGACTAGGCACTACCGTGTCTTCGTCCAGGCCTTTGCCGGGCTCGATACGCTGGTCTGCTACGCCATGAAGGCCAATTCCAACCAGGCGGTGCTGCGGACCTTGGCCAAGCTCGGCGCCGGCGCCGACGTCGTCTCGGAAGGCGAATTGCGCCGGGCTCTCGCCGCAGGAGTCCCGGCCGGCAAGATCCTGTTCTCGGGCGTCGGCAAGACCGCCCGCGAAATGGACTTTGCGCTCCAAGCCGGCATTCTCTGCTTCAACGTCGAATCCGAGCCGGAACTCGAGCTGTTGTCGGCACGTGCCGTGGCGCTCGGCAAGGTGGCGCCTATCTCGCTGCGCATCAATCCCGATGTCGACGCCAAGACCCACAAGAAAATCTCAACCGGCAAGGCTGAAAACAAGTTCGGCATTCCCTGGCAGCGGGCGCGCCAGGTCTATGCCCGCGCGGCAACGCTTCCGGGCATTAAGGTCACCGGCATCGATACCCATATCGGCAGCCAGATCACCGAGTTGCAGCCCTTCGACGACGCCTTCGCCCTGCTGGTCGACCTGGTCGGAGCGCTGCGCGGCGACGGCCACGCCATCGAGCATGTCGATCTCGGCGGCGGTCTCGGCATTCCCTACCGCGTCGACAACAACCCGCCCCCCTTGCCCGACGCCTATGCCCAGATCGTCCGCAAGCATGTCACCAAATTGGGTCTCAAGGTGATGTTCGAGCCGGGCCGGCTGATCGTTGGCAATGCCGGCATCCTGGTCTCGGAAGTGATTTTCGTGAAGGAAGGCGACGCCAAGAATTTCCTCGTTGTCGACGCTGCCATGAATGACCTGATCCGGCCGACGCTCTATGATGCCTTCCACGAGATCAGGCCGGTCGTGCAGCCGCCGGCCGACGCGCCGCGCATGATGGTCGACGTAGTCGGCCAAGTCTGCGAGACCGGCGATTATCTCGGCCTCGACCGCGACCTGCCCCGGCTGATGGCGGGCGATCTCGTCGCCGTTTCCACCGCCGGCGCCTATGGCGCGGTCCAGGCCGGCACCTACAACACTCGCCTGCTGGTGCCGGAGGTGCTGGTCGACGGCGACCGTTTCCATGTCGTGCGTCCGCGCCCGACCTATGACGAGCTGATCGGGCTGGATTCGGTGCCGGACTGGCTTGCGTAAGCCGCCCTGCCGCGACGCTATAACCGGTTCTGCGCTATAACCGGTTCTGGATGAGTGCCCTTGCGTCGGCGATCCTGTCCTCGTCGCGGCGGTAGAAGGTCCATTGCCTGATGCGCTTGGTTCTGAGCAGGCCGGCCTGGACGAGCACGCGCATATGCTCGGAAAGCGTCGCCTGAGTGATGCCGAGCTTCTCGGCGATCAGCAGCGCGCAGACGCCGTCCTCGACCAGATCGCCATCCGCCTGTGCCCGGAAATGCGCACGTGGATTCTTGAGCCAGTCGAGAATCTGCAGTCTGCGCTCGTTGGCGATCGCCTTGAAGACATCAACCTCTTGCATTTAGCCATTTTGCCAAGTTACTAATTGCTGTCAATCCCAAGGAGATTTTGATGTCGCAGGGCAACGTCGTCACACGCGGACGCATCGCCGCGATGGAACCGCGCATCCGCCCCTATATCAGGCACACACCGGTTCTGCGCGTCGACATGGCCGACTTCGATCGGGGGCCATTGGCGATCGACCTCAAGCTCGAATGCCTGCAGCATTCCGGCTCGTTCAAAGCCCGCGGCGCCTTCACCAACCTCCTGGAGCGGCCGGTTCCCGAGGCCGGCGTCGTCGCCGCATCGGGCGGCAATCATGGCGCTGCCGTCGCCTACGCCGCCATGCGGCTTGGCCACAGAGCAACCATCTTCGTTCCCGAAGTGAGCCCGCAGGCCAAGCTGGACCGCATCCGGGCCTATGGCGCCGACCTCGTTGTCGGCGGCGCCCGCTATGCCGAAGCGCTGGCCGCCAGCGAACGGTTCGCCGAGGAAACCGGCGCCTTGCAGATCCACGCCTTCAACCAGGAGGAGACGCTGGTCGGCCAAGGCACTCTCGGGCTCGAAATCGAAAGCGATCTGCCTGAGATCGACACGCTGCTGGTCGCCGTCGGTGGTGGCGGCCTGATCGGCGGCATCGCCGCCTGGTATGCCGGCCGCATCCGCATCGTCGCCGTAGAGCCCGAGGGTGCGCCGACGCTTCATCGCGCCTTCGAAGCCGGCCATCCGGTGGACGCGCCGGCGGAAGGCATCGCCGCCGATTCGCTAGCGCCCAAGCGGGTCGGCGAGATGATGTTCCCGATCGCCGAAGCCTTCGTCGAACGCTCCATCCTGGTCAGCGACGACGACATCATCGCCGCCCAGAAGGCGCTCTGGAACCGCGTGCGCATCATCTCGGAGCCGGGTGGTGCCGCCGCCTTTGCCGCGATCCTGTCCGGCCGCTACGCGCCGACACCGGGCGAACGGGTCGCCGTGCTGGTCTGTGGGGCCAACGCAAACCCCGCCAATTTCTGATTGCAACCATTTCGGCAGGCTTCACGTTTTCTCAAACTGCCTCGCCTTTGCCGTGTTTACTGGTATTCTTCGAGTCGTGAGGCTTGGGCTATCCCGTCCGCCTCGCCGCATGATCCCGAAAAATAGAATCCAAGTTTCGGAACAGATCATGCCCAAAGAGATAGAGCCCATTGCGGTCCTTCAGGACGGAACAGGGCTCCAGGAAGGGCCGATGACCGAACGACCCACCTTCAGCAGCAATCGCGGCCTGGCCGGACGCCTGGCCTTGAGCCGGCTGGCGACGCGGGTCTCGATGGCGATCGAGCGTGGCTGGCCGCTGCTGCTTCCGCTCATTGTCGTCGTCGGCCTGTTTCTCAGCGTCTCCTGGTTCGGTATTTTTCCCCGGCTGCCGGACGTGGTGCGCATCGGCCTTATCGCCATGTTTTGCCTGGCAGGTCTGGCGGCGCTTTATCCGCTGCGCTTTTTCCGCATACCTGGCGCGGCCGAGATCGATCGCCGCATCGAAGCCGCCAACAGACTGCTGCACAGCCCGGTGCAGGTGCAGAGCGACCGGCCCAGCGGCCAGGAAAGCAGTTTCTCGCAGGCGCTCTGGCGCGAGCACCAGAAGCGAATGGCTGGAAAGCTCGACAATCTCGGCGCCGATCTGCCGCGCACGCGCGTGCCGGAGCGCGACCCGTGGGGATTGCGCGCCGTGGCGGCGCTCCTGCTGGTCACTGCCTTTGCCTTCTCCTTCGGGCCGACCGGCGGCCGGCTGACAGATGGGTTCAGCGCACATGGCACGCTCGACGCCGTACCGCCGCGCATCGACGCATGGGTGACGCCGCCGGCCTATACCGGCAAGCCGCCGATCTTCCTGACTGCCGACGCCAACCAGGCGACCCCGACTTTTCATGTCCCCGAGGGAAGCGACGTCTCCCTGCGCGTTACCGGAGGCTCGGGCGAGGAAACGCTTGCCTATGCCGACAAGGACGGCAATGCGCGCGCCATCGACCCCGCAAGCCCGCAAGCCGCCGCCAAGCCGGCAGCAAGCCCGGCGGTGTCGTCCGCCTCGCCTTCGAAGGTGCGCCAGTTCGCCAGCAAGCTGACCGGCGACGGGACGCTGACGCTGAAATCGGGGGAGGATCAGCTTGGCCGCTGGGCTTTCGCCGTCATCCCGGACAAGCCGCCGCGGATCCGCTTCGTCGGCGAGCCCAAGCGCGCCGCCAACGGCGCCTTCGAGCTCAACTATCAGATCGATGACGATTACGGCGCCGCCACCGCCAAGGCGGTCTTCGCGCTGGCCGACCCGCAGCCGCCGGGTGCGCATCCGCTCTATGGTCCGCCCGAAATGCCGCTGACACTGCCGCGCCGCGGCGGCAAGTTGAATGCCGCCAAGACCACGAAAGACCTGACCGAGCATGTCTGGGCCGGCAGCAGCATCAAGCTGACGCTGGTCGCCACCGACGACGCCGGCCACACCGCCTCAAGCGAAACCAAGACGCTCGCGATGCCCGAGCGGCCGTTCACCAACCCGCTGGCACGCGCGGTGATCGAACAGCGCCGCCTGCTTGCGCTCGACGCCAATGCCAAGCCGCGCGTGCTCGACCTGATGGAGGCCATCACGCTGCGGCCTGAAGACACGTTCGATACCATGTCCCACTACCTCGCCATCATGAGCGCAATGAGCCGGCTGAAGCTGGCGGTGAACGACGATCAATTGCGCAGCGAGGTTGCCTACCTCTGGGAGATCGCGCTTGGTATCGAGGAGGGCAACCTCTCGGCGGCCGAAAAGCGGCTGCGCCAGGCCCAGCAGGCACTGCAGGACGCCATCAAGAATGGCGCCAGCGATGCCGAGATCGAGAAGGCGATGAAGGAACTGCGCGAGGCGATGAACCAGTTCCTGCAGGAGTTCGCCGAACGCGCCAAGCAGAACCCGAACGCGCCGCAGATGCAGCAGAACGGCCAGGAGCTGCGCCAGAGCGACATCGACCGCATGATGGACCAGATCGAAAATCTGGCGAAGTCCGGCGATCGCGACAAGGCCCAGCAATTGCTGTCTCAGTTGCAGGACATGATGAACAACCTCCAGGCCGGCCGCCAGCAGCAGGGGGGCGAGCAGGACAGCCAGATGCGTCAGCAGATGGACAAGCTTGGCGAGATCCTGCGGCGGCAGCAGGAGATGATGAACGACACCTTCCGCATGGATCAGATGCAGCGCGGCGAGCGCCAGCGCGGCCGCAACCGCGACGAGCAGCTTGGCCAGAACGATGAGCAAGGTCAATCTGGCGAAAACGGCAAGCCCGGCGAGAATGGCGAGCCAAAGCCTATGACGCCGCAGGAATTCGCCGATGCGCTGAAGCAGCTGCAGGAGGGCCAGGGCCAGCTGAAGAGCGATCTGGAGCAGCTGAAGAAAGGCCTCGAGGGCATGGGCATGGAGCCCAATGAAGGATTTGGCGAGGCCGGCAAGTCCATGGGCAGCGCCGAGCAGGCGCTTGGCGAGGGCCAGGGCGACGAGGCCGTCGGCCACCAGGGCCGGGCGCTTGAGGCGCTGCGCAAGGGCGCCAAGGACATGATGAAACAGATGCAGGCTATGCAGGGCGACCAGGGCGGCAGCCAGGAAGGCGGCCGCCAGCAGGATGCCGACCGTGACCCGCTCGGCCGGCCGCGCGCCAGCCAGGGTCCCGATTTTGGCGATTCGGTGAAAGTGCCCGACGAGATCGACGTCCAGCGCGCGCGCCAGATCCTGGAAGCGATCCGCAAGCGGCTCGGCAATGCGCTCAGCCCCGACATCGAGCGCAGCTATCTGGAACGGCTGCTGGAGCTGAAATAGGAAGCGGCGAGAGGGACCAGCTTCATTTCCATGGAGCCGTCTACCTGTTGACGAACGCCTCGCGGATTGCCTCCTGCATGCCGTCGATTGCTTCGCCTGACGCATTCGGGTTGCGATGCATCACCACATTGGAGGAATCGATGTCGCCGAACCCGTCCGCGGACGTCAGCTCTCGGCAGTCCGCCGGAATGTTGCTGCGTGAGATCGGCGCGATCGCCAACCCCGAGGTGACGGCAAGCTTCAGGCCGCCATTGGTATCGCTTGTATAGGCGACGCGATAGGCAAGGCCGCGCTGCTCCAGCAATTTGATGGCGAAGTCCTTACACCAGCCGGCGCGGTTGTAGAGCGCGATCGGCACCGGGCGCTCCTCATGCATGTGATGCAGGTTCGACGTCACCCAGACCGTCGGATCATGCATCAGCACTTCGCCGCCGGAAGGATCCTGCCATTCGAACACCACGCATAAATCCAGCTCGCCGGCGGCGAGCGCCGCGATCTGCGCCTCCGAATGCGCGTAGCGTACGGTGACCTCGACCTTGGTGTGACGCTTCGAAAATGCGCCGAGCGCGCGCGACAGGATGGCGTGGCCATATTCCTCAGGAATGCCAATGCGCACCGGCCCACCGAGCGGCGCCGCCGCCATCGACGCCGCCGTTTCATCGAGCAGCGAAACGATACGGCGGGCATTGACGATGAGTTCGCCGCCACGCCGCGTCAGCGCGACGCCGCGTGAACCTCGCTCGAACAGGCTGTCGCCGACCAGCTCTTCGAGCTTCTTCATCTGCATCGACACGGCCGATTGCGTGCGGCCGGCCTGCTCGGCCGCCCTGGTGAAATTGCCGGCCTCGGCTATGGCGACAAAGGTACGCAGGAGATCACTATCAAGGGTTGGCCGCATGGCATCCATCATAAGCGGATTTGATCACTGGCATCATTCCAATTCGTTTGCAACATGTCAAACGCCGAACGATAATCGCCTCACCCATTGGATATGCAGTCGCGAAATCGGCTGCGGACCAATCAAGAGTCCTCACTCGTGCCCGCTACCCGAACACGGTGGCGGGTTCTTTTTGATCTGGTGAGGGTCGCCGGATCGGATGCGCGGGAGCCTGAACGGATGCAGAATAGGATGGTGCGTGGCATCCTGAGCCTGTGCCTGGGCGTGCTGGTCTTCTCGCTGCAAGATCCGCTCGTCAAAGCCGTGTCGAGCGGTTACCCGGTGACCGAGGTGATGGCGATCCGCTCGATCGTAGCCTTGCCGATCCTGATCGTTCTGGTTCACGCCGATGTCGGGGTGCGGGCAATCCTGTCGAAACGGTTCGGCCTGCTGACGATACGCGCCTTCATCCAGTTCACCTCCTACACGGTCTATTACCTGGCCATCGCCGCCCTCCCGCTGGCCGACGCCGTGGCGCTCTATTTCATGGCGCCGCTCTGCATCATGGCGATGGCCGGCCCCTATCTCGGCGAGCGCGTTTCCTGGCAGACGCTGTCGACCGTGCTGATCGGGATGCTTGGCGTGCTGGTGATGCTGCGCCCCGGCGCCGGGCTGTTCGACTGGGCGGCCTTGCTGTCGCTGGGCTCGGCCGTGCTCTACGCCTTCTCGCAGCTGATGGCTCGCAAGATCGGCGATACCGAATCGTCCACTGTCATGGCCTTCTACCAGAACGGCGCCTATCTCGTCGGCGCGGCCGTCGTCGCCGGCACGTTCCACATTGCGGGCATAACCCACGCCGTCCACCCGAGCCTCGAATTCCTGGTGCGACCATGGATCGCGCCGACGCTGCCGGATTTCCTCAAGATGGCCGCCTGCGGTTTCGTCGCCTCGGCCGGTATGATCCTGCTCTCGCAAGGCTACCGGCTGGCGCCGGCCAACCGCGTCGCCACCTTCGAATATACCGGCATCCTGTGGTCGCCGCTGTGGGGTTTCCTGTTCTTCGCCGAGGTGCCCAGGTCAGCGACGGTGATCGGCGCGGCGCTCATCATCGGCGCCGGCCTGCTGGCGCTCAACACCGAGCGCCGCGCCAGCCCGGCACCGGCGCTTGTGGCCAGGGATCCAGCCTGATCAGGCGAAGCAGATCAGCGCCCGTTCGACGCGAGAGCGGATCTCGGCGAGCGTGAAGGGTTTTTGCACGACATCGAGGATGATGCCGTTCAATTCCTCGGCGCGCTCGCGCTGGTCGGCATAGCCGGTCATCAGCATGATCTTCATCGCGGGAAAAAGCGCGGCTGCCGCAACCGCCATCTCGATGCCGTCCATCTCGGGCATGCGTATGTCGGAGACGACGAGATCGTACCCGCCTTTTGCGGCGCGGATCAGCGAAAGCCCCTGCGCGCCATCGGCGGCGATATCGATTGCGTGGCCGGCGCGTTCGAGCGCGCGGGCTGCGAGGGTGCGGACGGACTCATCGTCCTCGACGATCAAAAGCTTTGCCATGGCCGGCATGTTTGGCGGCGAAACGTTGACTTTTCCTGAAAACCCCGGCGCTCGCCCAGACTAATTTTCCTGACACCGTTAAGGCCTTTTTCAGAATTCACCGGTGCGAGGCACTCGCCTTACACATCGCCTTTCACCATACCCACGAACGGCAATTCACGGAAAGCATGCGCCACATCCATGCCATAGCCGACGACGAAATAATCGGGACAGTCGAAGCCGACGTAATCGGCATTGAGCGCGGTCTGGCGGCGCATGCGCTTGTCGAGCAGCACGGCGATGGAACAGCTTTTCGCGCCACGCGACAGCATCAGGTCGCGCGTGAAGCTCAGCGTCTTGCCCGATTCCAGAATGTCGTCGATCAACAGCACGTCACGGCCTGCAACCTCGTTGTCGATGTCGCGCAGCACCCTCACCTCGCCGCTGGTTGTGCCGGCGCCATAACTGGAGATGAAGATGAACTCGACTTCCGGCGACAGGCCGACATCATGCATGGCGCGGATCAGGTCGGCGGCGAAGATGAACGAGCCTTTCAGCACCGAAATCACCAGGAGATCGTGATAATCGTGCCCGGCGATCTCCTTGGCGAGTTCGAGATTGCGCCGCGCGATCGCCGATGCCGAAAACAGGACTTCGATGTCCTTGCCGCGCACGTTTGGCATTTCTCGCCCCCTCCAGTTTTTTTCCGAAACGCCTTCACACCGAGCGTGTGTTGAGAGTCAGGTCAGACCGAGCCGAAAGCAGTGGTTTCCGAGAACCGGAGCGGAGCGTACGTGAGCACCGGAAGCGCAGGGAACCACCGTTTGCAGGCCGGCTTCACCTGAATATCGACACACGCTATTCGGCGAAGGTGACCAAAACGGTCCTTACCCCGTTCTTAGGCACGTCGAGCCGGCTGGCAAAGCCGAATCTTTCGCCCGATGCCAGCGAATGGCCAGATGTCCCCAGCGTATAGCGGGTTGTCCGGCCGTCATTGCCCGTCACCCGGATTTCGAGTGGCGGCATTGTCGCGGGCCTCGTCCCGTCATTGGCGGCCTCGCCGTCGACGAACAGCACCGGATTGGCGCCGGAGGCATCGATGCGTGACGTCACGCCTGAAATGGTCAGCGCCGACGCTTGCGCGCCGGGCAGGAACGGTGCCTGGCGCACCAGCGCATGGCCGCCCGAGACCCAGAAGGCGGCAAGGGCGGCGCCGATGCCGGCGATCCAGAAGATCGGACCGCCGCGCGAGGCCGGCGGCCGTTCCGCTGGCATTTCCGGCTTGCGCAGCATGTCCATGCCTTCGATGGCCGGGGGGACAATCGCACGCGGCAGCGGCGTCACATTTCCGACTGGTGGGGCCGGCCGCGGCAACACCATATAATCCGCATCGATGATATCAGCCGCCGGGGCGCGCAAGATCCGGTCCGCTGCGGCAATTGCCGCGGGATCGGTCATGATTTCGCCGGAAACCGGGCGCGCGGTTCGTTCGTCAGCCATCATGGCCCCAGTATTGCGCGTGTTCGCTTTTCGTTTCTTTTGCGTAAACACAAATGGTTAACGCTTCCCCACCGGAGCCCTCTTGAAGAGCCTAAACGAGCCAGGAATTAACCGCCGGTTAACCATGCCGGCCGATGGTCTTTTCACAAAACAGGCCGGTTCGCCGCGGCCAGGAAATTCAGGTCGTCGAAATTGATTCGCTTCGAAAATGTCGGCCTCCGCTATGGCATGGGTCCGGAAATCCTCCGCGACATCTCCCTGCACATACCGGAGCGCTCCTTCCAGTTCCTGAGCGGGCCTTCGGGTGCCGGCAAGACGACATTGCTGCGCCTTTTGTTCATGTCGCTGAAACCGACGCGTGGACTGATCACCATCTTCGGCAAGGACCGCTCGCGCATCTCGCGCACCGAACTGCCGCATCTGCGCCGCCGCATCGGCGTGGTGTTTCAGGACTTTCGCCTGCTCGACCACATGACCACCTATGAGAATGTGGCGCTGCCGCTGCGCGTGCGCGGGCGCGAGGAAGCGAGCTACCGCACCGACGTCACCGAGTTGTTGAAATGGGTGGGGCTGGGCGAGCGCATGCATGTGCTGCCGCCGGTCCTGTCCGGAGGCGAGAAGCAGCGCGCCGCGATCGCGCGCGCCCTGATCGAGCAGCCGGAGATCCTGCTCGCCGACGAGCCGACCGGCAATGTCGATCCGCCGCTGGCGCGGCGGCTGCTGCGGCTGTTCATCGAGCTCAACCGGCTTGGCACCGCCGTTGTGATCGCCACGCATGACCTTGGCCTGATGGAGCAGGTTGACGCGCGCCGCATGATCCTGGCCGGCGGAAGGCTTGATATCTATGACTGAGACCGAGCTATCGGCCGACCATTTCGAGGAGCAGGATGCCGAGGCGGTGGAGGCGAGGCCGCGCGCACAACGCAAGATGGCGCCGATCGTGCCGGCGCAGAACATTGCCGGCCGCGCTCTGGTGCTGGTCATCGCCATCATGACTTTCCTGTCCTGCCTGACCTTCGGCGCGGTGACACTGGTGCGCGACACAGCCTCGGTTTGGGAAAACCAGATCTCGCGCGAGGCGACGATTCAGATCAAGCCGGCCGACGGCCTCGACATGGAGGCGGCGCTTACCCAGGCCTCGCGGATCGCCGGCGAATTCCCTGGCGTGAAGTCGACCCGGATCATCGACCGCGAAGCGACCGCAAGGCTGCTGGAGCCCTGGCTGGGTTCGGGCCTCAACATCGACGACCTGCCCGTGCCGCGCCTGATCATCGTCACCATCGACGAGAGCAGCCCGCCTGACTTCGCCGCCATGCGCGCCGCGATCACGCCGAAACTGCCGAGTGCATCGCTCGACGACCACCGCACCTGGGTCGACCGGCTGGTGGCCATGGCCCGCACCACGGTGACCATAGGCGTCGCCGTTCTGGCCCTGATGCTGTCGGCGACGGTGCTGACCGTGGTGTTCGCGACCCGTGGGGCCATGGACGGCAACGGCCACATCATCGAGGTGCTGCATTTCGTCGGCGCCGAGGCGCGCTTCATCGCACGCGAATTCCGCCGGCATTTTCTGGTCACCGGCATGAAGGGCGCGGCCGCCGGCGGAGCGGCGGCGGTGCTCGTCTTCATCGTGTTCTCCTGGTGGTCGTCACGCAACATGGCAACGCCGCAGGCCGATCAGGCGACCGCTTTGTTCGGCAACTTCGCCATCGGCTCGGCGGGTTACGCAGGTGTCGTCCTGATGGTGCTGGTGATTGGCGCGCTGACGGCGGCAACCTCGCACGTCACCGTCGTTGCCTATCTCAGCGACATCGACGTTCGCCAACCCGATGCATGAAAGGACCTCGTCTTGGCTTGGACGGAAACAGGGCGATCACGGAGAAAGAATTCGCGTAACGCAAAGTGCGTCTTTTACCTATCAAAGGCCGCATTTGAGGATTAACTATATGACCATGGACGTGCGGGATTCGACCGGGACGGCTGGACAGTTGCCAGTGGTGGTTGACCGTTGGCGCGGCCATGGCAAGGTTAGCCATCTAAGGACCGCCCTGCGCCTCTCCGCTCTCTCCCTGCTTGTGCTTGCAACAGTGTTCGCTGGCGGCTTTGGCTGGTTCGCCAGCAAGGTCAGTCATCTGACCACGCCCGCCAACCCGGCCAAGGCCGACGCCATCATTGTGCTGACCGGCGGCCAGTCGCGCCTCGACGCCGCGATGGAGCTGCTCGCATCCGGCAAGGGCGAGCGGCTCTTGATCAGCGGCGTGCACCCCTCGGCCAGCCGGCGCCAGCTTCAGGCGGCCACCGGCGGCGACAAGAAACTGTTTTCCTGCTGTGTCGACATCGATCGCGCCGCGCTCGACACGATCGGCAATGCCGAGGAAAGCGCCAAATGGGTGGAAAACCATGCCTATGGCACGGTGATCCTGGTCACCAACAATTATCACATGCCGCGCAGCCTTTTGGAGATGGGCCGGCTGCTGCATGGCGCCAAGCTCGAACCCTACCCGGTGGTCAATTCCAACCTGGATAATGGCAGTTGGCTGACCAAGCCGCGCGCGGTGCGCGTGCTGTTCACCGAATACACCAAGTACCTGCTGGCGCTGGCTCGCGGGTTTATCCCGGTGAAGCCGACGCCTGAGGGAATCGCCCTGGCCGAGACCGCCGCCGGCGGCTGAGCCGCGTCATTGCTTGGCGACAGCCCCTGAAACGCCCTTGAGGCGCGCGATCTCTTGTTCAAGGTCTTGGATGCGCCGGTCGCGCTCGCCAAGCGCGGCTGCCACATCAGCCGCCTCGAAGCGCTGCGGTATATGTTGCGGGCAATTGGCATCCCATGCCGAGACGGTGAACAGGATGATCTGCTCGGGACGCGCCTTGTAGTCCGGCGGCATCAGCCTCGTCGTCAACTCGGCATCGTCCTCGACAACGCGCGCCGTACCCCAGATCTTGATGCGCTGGCGCATCATGTAGTCGATCAGGAACAGGAAGGCCCTCGGATTGTCGGCCAGATTGCCCTGCGTGATGAATTGTCTGTTGCCGGAAAAATCCGCGAAGCCGATTGTCTTCTCGTCGAGCACCTTGAGAAAGCCGGCAGGGCCGCCGCGGTGCTGGATGTAGGGCTGGCCATCGCCATTGGCCGTCGACAGGAAGATGCTGGTCTGCATTTCGATGAATGCGGCGAGGTCCGGTGTGATCGCCGACTGCCAGCCGCCGCGCTCCTCGACGCGGGCGTAGGACTGGCGCGAGCCCTTGCGCGCCTGGATCGCCTTGACCGTCGGCGTGAAGGCGACATCGCTGGTAAAAGCGTGTGCGTTCATCGAAACCTCCTTGCCTGAATGCTTCTAAAGACCGAGCTCCGACAGCGTCGGATGGTCGTCCGGCCGCCGGCCGAGCGGCCAGTGATATTTGCGCTCGGCCTCGGCGATCGGCAGGTCGTTGATGCTGGCGATGCGCAGCCGCATCAGCCCGTGGTCGTCGAATTCCCAGTTCTCGTTACCGTAGCTGCGGAACCATGAGCCGCTGTCGTCGCGCCATTCATAGGCGAAGCGCACGGCGATGCGGTTGCCGTGGAAGGCCCAGACCTCCTTGATCAGCCGGTAGTCGAGTTCGCGGCTCCATTTGCGCGTCAGGAACGCCTGGATGGCATCGCGGCCTTGCAGGAACTCGGCGCGGTTGCGCCAACGGCTGTCCGCCGTATAGGCGAGCGCCACCCGCGCCGGATCGCGCGAGTTCCAGGCATCCTCGGCCATGCGCGCTTTCTGGGCTGACGTCTCGGCGGTGAAGGGCGGAAGCGGCGGGCGGCTCTCAGACATGGGATTTCCTCTGCGGCATGAGGTGGGGACCGGCGGGCATCGCCGCTCCTATCCGGATTCAGGCAGCATTGCGGGCGGAAACAACCGGAAAATCGATCTCGGTCTGGGCAACCTCATTGATATAGTTGGTCCAGACGTTCAGGGCGACATGCTGGACAATCTCGATGATCTCTCCGTCGTCATAGCCCGCGAGCCTGACAGCGGCGATATCCTCCTGGGCGACATGTCCGCGGCTTTGCGCAACCCGGGCGGCAAAACCCACCGCCGCGGCTGCCTTGGGGTCCATGGAGCCGCCATGGCGATTGGCCATCATCTCGGCATCGTCGAGGCTTGCGAGCGTCTTGCCGAGATAGGTGTGCGCGCACAGGCAGTAGTTGCAGCCATTGATCTCGGCGATCGCCAGCGCGATGCGCTCGCGCGTCGGCGCCGGAAGCCGGCCCCTGGCCAGCGCGCCCATCATGCCGAGATAGCCTTCCAGCGCCGCCGGACTGTTGGCGACCATCCGAAACAGGTTCGGCACGACACCAAGCTGTTTTTCCACCACTTGCAGCATGGGCTGCGCGGCGGCGGGAGCGGGAGCGATGGACGAAGGCGTAGCGATGCGGGGCATAGAGATTTCCTGGTTGAGGTGTGCCCCCGTTATATGCAGCCTTCCATGTTGCGGATGTAGATGCCATATTTGCAACCAACCCTTCCATTTTCTGGAAGAAATGATGGATCGTCTCGAAGCCATGTCCCTTTTCGTCGCGGCGGCGGAGGGCGGCAGCCTTTCCGCCGCCGCGCGCCATTCGGACGTTCCGTTGGCAACAGTCAGCCGCAAGGTCTCCGAACTGGAGCGGTACCTGAAGACACGCCTGTTGAACCGCTCGACGCGGCGGCTGACACTGACCGACGCCGGCCATGCCTATCTCACTGCCTGCCGCCGCATCCTCGACGAGGTCGGCGACGCCGAACGCACCGCCGGCGGCGAATACAGCGCCCCGACAGGGGAATTGATCGTCACCGCGCCGATCGTCTTCGGCCGCCTTCACGTGCTACCGGTCGTCACCGACTTCCTCGCCGCCTATCCCCTGGTGGATATCCGCCTGACGCTCGGCGACAGGATAAGCCAGTTGGCCGAGGATCATATCGACCTCGCCGTCCGTATCGGCAGGCTGCCGGATTCGCGCATGGTCGCCATCAGGGTCGGTTCGATCGGTCATGTTGTCTGCGCGAGCCCTGCCTATCTGGCCGGACGCGGCATTCCAGAAATTCCAGGAGATCTCGAGGCGCACAGCTGCATTACCTTCGAGGGCCTTGGCTCGCTCGCCACCTGGACCTTCACCGTGGACAAGGCTGATTTTGTCGTGCCGGTCCGATCAAGGCTCCGGGTCAACACCGCCGAGGCGGCGATTGATGCGGCGATCGCCGGTGTCGGAGTGACACGGGTGCTTTCCTACCAGATTGTCGCCGCCGCACGCTCGGGAACACTGCGCCCCGTGCTCAGGGATTTCGAACCCGAGCCTTGGCCGGTAAACCTGGTGCATGCGGGCCAGGGCCGGCTGCCGGTGAAACTGCGCGCCTTCCTCGACTTCGCCGCCCCCCGCCTGAGGGAACGCCTGGCGCAGGCGACCTGGTAGGACGGGCAGTATCGCACCGTTTCCTTTTTCTCCGCGCTTGGTGTAACCAACGCACACTTCCTCACCGGACCTCCCCCATGCTCTATGTCAGATCGCTGGCGTTCAATTTCGTCTTCTACGTCAATCTGATCGTCCAGATGATCCTCTGGACCCCGTACTATTTCCTGTCGCCCCGCCACCGCGCCTGGTTCGTGCCGAAATTCTGGTCGCGCACCTCGATGTGGCTCTATGACAAGATCGCCGGCACCAAAAACGACATCACCGGGCAGGAAAACCTGCCCGAGGGCTCCTTCATCCTGGCGCCCAAGCACCAGTCGTTCTGGGACGCCATCGCCTTCTTCCCCTTCCTCCAGGACCCGCTCTACATCCTCAAGCGCGAGCTGACCTGGATCCCCTTCTTCGGCTGGTACATCTTGAAGATGCGGATGATCCCGGTGCATCGCGGCAGCCGCTCCAAGGCCTTGAAGGCGGTGGTTGCGGCGACCAAGGAAGAAATGGCGCGCAACCCGCGCCAGCTGATCATCTATCCCGAGGGCACCCGTCGGGCGCCGGGCGACGAGCCGGCCTACAAATACGGCATCGTCGAAATCTATTCGCAGCTTGGCGTTCCGGTCGTGCCGGTCGCCCATGTCGCTGGCCTCTATTGGCCGCGCCGCAAGTTCCTGCGCTATCCCGGCACCGTCAAGGCGCGCTTCCTGCCGCCTATACCGCCTGGCCTGGGCAAGGACGAGTTCATGGCGCGGCTGATCGGTGAGACCGAAGCTGCCTGCGACCAGCTTCTCCTCGAGGCATCCCGCGCATCAAACCCGCCGGCCCTGCCGCCAACGGCGGTGAAGCGGCTTCGGGAGCTCGGCGCGAAGGCCTGAAGCGTCCTGACCACCGGCCGTCAGCCGTATACCGCCAGCACCTTGGTCAGCACCAGCGTCGCGGCCTCAGGCGCTGGCCTTGTCGAGTTCGGCCATATCGTCCGCGGACAGCTTCAGCGACGCCGCGCGGATCAGGCTGTCCATCTGCTCAGGCTTGGTCGCACTGGCGATCGGCGCGGTGACGCCGGGCCGCGCGATAACCCAAGCAAGCGCCACTTCCGCCTGTTTGGCCGAATGCCTGGCCGACACCGCGTCCAACGCCGCCAGGATGCGCATGCCACGCGCATTGAGGTAGTCTTTCACCCCGCCGCCGCGCTCGCTTTGGCCGAGATCGGCCTCGCTGCGGTACTTGCCGCTGAGAAAGCCCTTGGCCAAGCTGAAATAGGTGATGACGCCGATATCCTCCGCCACGCAGAGATCGCGCAGCGGGCCATCGAAGGAGGAGCGGTCATAGAGATTGTATTCCGGCTGCAGCACCTCGTAGCGCGGCAGGCCGCGCAGGCTTGCCACGTCAAGTGCCGCGCGCAACTGGCCGGCGTCGAGGTTGGAACAGCCGGCATAGCGGATCTTGCCCTTGGCGAGCAGTTTCTCATAGGCGCCGAGGGTTTCCTCATAGGGCGTGGTCGGATCCGGCCAGTGCGACAGGTAAAGGTCGATGAATTCGGTCTGCAGCCGCTTCAGCGATGCATCGACAGCCTTTTCGATATAGGCGGCCGACAGGTCCTTGTGGCCCTGCCCCATGTCTGAGCCGACCTTGGTGACCACCACGACCTTGTCGCGATTGCCACGATCCTTCATCCATTTGCCGATGATGGTTTCCGATTCACCGCCCTTGTTGCCGGGAACCCAGCGCGAATAGGCGTCGGCCGTGTCGATGGCATTGAGGCCGGCTCCGACAAAGCGATCGAGCAGATCGAAAGAAGTCTTCTCGTCGGCGGTCCAGCCGAAGACATTGCCACCCAGAACCAGCGGCGCGATGGAAAGGTCGGTGCGACCGAGACGGCGTTTCTGCAAGACGGATCTCCGTGGTGATTGGGACCGGGCGGATGCCGCCCGCTGGCTGGGTTCGGAGCCTAACCTAGGTCTTGCCGCATCGAGGTCAAAGGCCTGGCTACCCTTTTCCGCGGAGCCAGCGCTTCACAAAGTCGCTATCCGGTGCGCCACATCCTCCAGCCAGTGGTCGCGAATCTCGAGCGCTTCCAGATGCTTCAGCGTGCTCAGCACATAATCCTCGTTGTCACCGGATCGGCCGACCGCGCCGCGCACCACGGCCGCCGCCTCCGCCGCGTCCAGCGCGCCCGCATATTGCTCATGCTTGCGGTCGACGACGTAGGCCACGGCTTCCACCGTGCCACCGCCGTCGAGGCGAACCTTGAGCGTCCGCTCGAGATAGACGCTGGTGACGAGTTCGCGCTCGCGCAGATAGGCAATGACCTCGTCGCGCAATTCGCCAGGGACGCGGTACGCAAGGCCGACGCAGGAGCCGCCATGGTCGAGGCCAAGCACCAGTCCGGGCCGCTGGCGCGTGCCGCGATGCACGAAGGAATAGACGCAGAGCGAGCGGCGATAGCCATGCAGGCGGGCGCGTCGTGTCTCGACATGAGCGAAACCCGGCCGCCAGATCAGCGAACCGTAGCCGAACACCCAAAAATCGCCCATATCACCGCGCCTGATTGCAAAAAGAATGGCAGCACCGCACCGGTAACCGGTGTTTTTTCCATCCGTCTCTGTCTACCTAGTGTTCGGAACCTGAGAATCCGTCCACACCATCCATGCGTTAATGAGAGCCAAAGCATGACGTCAAGTGACGAACGCCAACCGGGTAACCGTCGCCGTCTGTGGTGGCTTGCCGCGTTCATCCTCGTGCTGTTCGCCATTTACAGCGCCGGCTGGTTCTATCTGGCCAACAGGGTCCGGTCCGAGGCCGACAAGGCGGTTGCCACGCTCAACAAGAGCGGCATCGAGGCCGGTTGCGCCAACCTCCAGGTCGGTGGCTATCCACTGAGCTTTGCCGTCTCTTGCGACAACCTCGCCTACGAGGACGACGCCAAGAGCATTGCTGCCTCGGCCGGCTCCTTCAACGCCGTCGCCCAGATCGTCCAGCCCTTGTCGCCTGTTGCCAATCTACGCGGTCCACTCCGGACCTCCGTCCCCGGCATGATGCCGCTCTGGATCGACTGGGACAATCTGCAGGCCAACGTCAAATTGTGGTACCCGCTGCCCCGGCGTGTAGCGCTGCAGGCCGAGGGCCTGTCGGGCCAGACCGACCCGGCCGACGACACCGATCCGGTGGAACTGTTCAGTGCCGGCAAGGCGTCAGGCCAATTGCAGCCCAACAACGGCGATCTCGATTATGTCGGCAGCTTTGGCGATCTCGAGATCGATGCCGACGCGATCGGCGGGCGGGTGTTGCCGGCGCTCGATGCCAGCGGCGACGTGACACTGAAGAACGGCGTGGCGCTGATCGGCACGCAGGTGAAAAGCCTGCGCGGCCAGCGGATCGAAATCCGCAACCTCGATCTGTCGTCCGGCACGGCGCGCGTCACCGTTTCCGGGCCGCTGTCAGTCGATGCCGAGGGTCTCGTCGACGCCGACCTGATGATCAGGATCAAGGATCCCAAGGCGGTGGCATCTATTCTTGCCGGCGCCATACCCGAGCAGAAGAATGCGATCGAGCAGGGTTTTGGCGCCCTGGCGCTGCTTGGCAGCGAACCGTCCATGCCGCTGAAAGTGGTCAAGGGCAAGGCTTCCCTCGGCTTCATTCCGCTGGGCAAGATCAAGCCGGTCAACTAACGGATGGCGGGGCCGGCAAAGCTGCTGAGCGTCGGCGCACTGACGCTTGACACCATTCTTCGTGTCGAATCACTGCCCACGCATCAGGGAAAATTCATCGCCTCGGACGGCATCCAGATCGCCTCGGGCATGGCGACGAGCGCGGCCTGCGCCGCGCATCGCCTGGGTGCCGAGGTGTCGCTATGGGCTAGCGCCGGCGACGATCCGGTCGGCGATCTGCTGATTGCCGGGATAGAGGCCGAGGGCGTCGATTGCAGCCATGTACGCCGCGTCAGCGGCGCCCGCTCGGCACTGGCCTCGATCCTGGTCGATGCGCATGGCGAGCGGATCATCGTGCCTTTCTACGACGCGCGCGCGCAGGCCGATCCCGAGGTTTTGCCGTTCACCGACATAACGGCATTCGACGCCGTACTGGCCGACGTGCGCTGGCCGGGCGCCGCGGCGCTTGCCCTTAAGGCGGCGCGCGCCGCCGGCCGCCCAGCCATACTCGATGCCGATACCGCGCCCCTGGCGGTACTGGAGCGATTATTGCCGCTCGCCTCGCACATCGTCGCCTCGGAGCCGGCGGTCCGCATCATATGCGGCCACGCGCTGGATCTGGAGACCGCCTGCACCGATTTGGCGTCCCGCACCGATGCGTTCGTCGCGGTCACCGGCGGCGCGGCGGGTACCTGGTGGTTCGACCGAAGCGCCGGATCATCCCGCCATGTCGAGGCACCGAGGGTCAAGGCGGTCGACACGCTGGCCGCCGGCGATGTCTTTCATGGCGCCTTTGCCGTCGGGCTGGCGGAAGCCATGGCGGTCGAGCACGCACTGCGCTTTGCCAGCGCGGCCGCCGCGCTCAAGTGCCTGCGCTTCGGCGGCCGGCTGGGCGCGCCGGATCGGGCGGAGACGCTCGCCATGATGGCAACCGCCTGGCCGGTTGAAATCACCTAGCTCTTTGCCGGATGCTCGACCGCCTGGCGGCCAAAATCGGGCGCGTCGATATCCTGGCCCGCCTCGATGATCGAGCGGCGCACGGCGCGGGTGCGGGTGAACAGGTCGAAGAGCTTGTCGCCGTCGCCCCAGCGGATGGCGCGCTGCAGGAACGCCAGGTCTTCCGAGAACCGCGCCAACATTTCCAGGATGGCATCCTTGTTGTGCAGGCACACGTCCCGCCACATGGTCGGATCGGAGGCAGCCAGACGCGTGAAATCGCGAAAACCGGAGGCGGAATATTTGATCACTTCCGTCTTGGTCACCGATTCCAGATCGTCGGCGGTGCCGACGATGTTGTAGGCGATGATGTGCGGCAGATGCGAGACGATGGCCAGCGTCATGTCGTGATGCTGCGGGTCCATCGTGTCGATGTTGGCGCCGCAGCGGCGCCAGAATTCCGACAGCCGTTCCAGCGCTTCCGGATCGGTGCCCGGCACCGGCGTGAAGATGCACCAGCGGTTGTCGAACAGGTCGGCAAACCCGGCATCCGGGCCGGATTTTTCGGTGCCCGCCAGCGGATGGCCAGGAATGAAATGGACGCCTTCAGGCACATGCGGCTGCATCTGCGCGATGACCGAGGCCTTGGTCGAGCCGACATCGGTGAGGATCGCCCCCTTTTTCAGCGCCGGCGCGATTTCCTCCGCTACAGCGCCGGATGAGCCGACCGGCACCGAGACAACGACCAGATCGGCATCACGCACCGCGTCCCCGGCATCGATGGTGTAGGAATCGCCAAGGCCCAGTTCCTCGGCTCGCTTGAGCGTTGCCGCACTGCGCGTCGAGATGGCGACATGGCGAGCCAAGCCCTCGCGTCGGATGACGCGGGCCAGAGACGAGCCGATCAGGCCGATACCGACCAGCGCGATCTTTTCGAACATCGGTGATGCCATGGTGTTCCAGCTCTTTAGACGTTCTAGCTTTTCAGGAATGTCGTGAGCGCGGCGACAACGCCGCGATTGGCCTCTTCAGTGCCGACGGTCATGCGAAGCGCGTTGGGAAAGCCGTAACCTGAAACGCGCCGCAGAATATAGCCGCGCGCGCTCAGATAATCGTCAGCCGCCGCCGCGGAATGCTTCTGATCGTCGGGAAAATGAATGAGCAGGAAATTGCCAACGCTCGGCGTCACGCGCAGCCCGAGCCCGGTCATTTCGCCGCTCAGCCAGGTGAGCCAGGTCTCGTTATGCGCCACGCTACGCTCGACATGGGCACGGTCGCGGATCGCGGCGATGCCGGCCTCGATCGCTGTCGCATTGACGTTGAAGGGGCCGCGTACACGATTGATGGCGTCGACGATATGCAGGGGACCATACATCCAGCCGATGCGCGCGCCGCCGAGCCCGATCTTGGAGAAGGTGCGGGTCATCACCACGTTCTCGGCGCTGCCGGCCAGCTCGATGCCGGCTTCGTAATCGTTGCGGCGGACATATTCGGCGTAGGCCGCGTCGAGCACCAGCAGCACGTTTCCCGGCAGTCCGGCATGAAGGCGGCGCACCTCCTGGAACGGCACATAGGTGCCGGTCGGGTTGTTGGGATTGGCCAGGAACACGATTTTCGTGCGCGGCGTGACGGCCGCCAGCATCGCGTCGATGTCGGCGCGCTCGTCGGTCTCCTTGACCACGACCGGGGTGGCACCTGCCGACTGGATGTAGATCTTGTAGACCATGAAGGCGTGTTCGGTGAACATAGCCTCGTCGCCGGGCGCGAGATAGGTCTGCGCCAACAGGCCGAGGATCTCGTCCGACCCGTTGGAGCAGATGATGTTTTGCGCGTTGAGGCCATGCACCTCGGCGATAGCCTCGCGCAACCGCTTGGCGCTGCCGTCGGGATAGATGTCGAGTTTGCCGGCGACCTCGCGCGCGGCCTCGATCGCCTTCGGCGAAGGCCCAAGCGGATTCTCGTTCGACGACAGCTTGTAGACCTTGGCCACACCGGCGGCCGCCGAGCTTTTGCCGGGCACATAGGCCTCTATGTCCATGATGCCCGCGCGCGGAGTTGGACGTGCCTGATCCGGTGTCTGGTTCATATCTTGCAAAATCCGTCGAAAACGCCTCCATCCGGAGGCCGCTGCGGAAATACAAGCCATGGCACGCAATGTCGAGAGGTGGCAGTGGTGCCAGCCGCCGCCATTGACGGCGAGGCAGGCGGGTTCTAGAAAGACGATTGACAGTTCCGTGGTGATTTGGCCGGTCGGCTTGCAGCCACGTTAAACAATTCGCTAAAGGGCCGTTTGCGTGACGTAACCGGCTTTGCGAAGGCAATGCCGGTTTTTTGTTGTCCGCGACCGGCCGGACGGACGCATCGGCGGCGGAGATCGGCAGCGATTTCCACGAGCGCACGGTGCAGCAAGAGAGACGTGATGGCCGCTCTGCGTGCAGGAAAGACCAACAACGAGGCCGACCAACCGTCGAGCCCGGTGTTACGTTTCGGACCCGACAAGCCGCTCAAGCTCGACGCCGGCACGCTGCTGTCGCCGTTCCAGATCGCCTACCAGACCTATGGCACGCTGAACGATGCCCGCTCCAATGCCATCCTCGTCTGCCACGCGCTGACGGGCGACCAGCATGTCGCCAGCACCAATCCGGTAACCGGCAAGCCCGGTTGGTGGGAAGTGCTGATCGGACCGGGCAGGATCATCGATACCAGCCGCTTCTTCGTCATCTGCTCCAATGTCATCGGCGGCTGCCTGGGTTCCACCGGCCCGGCCTCGACCAACCCGGCCACCGGTAAACCCTATGGCCTCGACCTGCCGGTCATCACCATCCGCGACATGGTGCGCGCGCAGCAGATGCTGATCGACCATTTCGGCATCGAGAAACTGTTCTGCGTGCTCGGCGGCTCGATGGGCGGCATGCAGGTTCTGGAATGGGCGTCGAGCTATCCCGAGCGCGTGTTCTCGGCGCTGCCGATCGCCACGGGGGCGCGCCATTCGTCACAGAACATCGCCTTCCACGAAGTCGGGCGGCAGGCTGTGATGGCCGATCCGGACTGGCATGGCGGCAAATATTTCGAACACGGCAAGCGCCCGGAGAAAGGGCTGGCGGTGGCGCGCATGGCCGCCCACATCACCTATCTGTCGGAAGCCGCCCTGCACCGCAAATTCGGCCGCAATTTGCAGGACCGCGAAGCGCTGACCTTCGGCTTCGATGCCGACTTCCAGATCGAGAGCTATCTGCGCCACCAGGGCATGACCTTCGTCGACCGCTTCGATGCCAACTCCTATCTCTACATGACGCGGTCGATGGATTATTTCGACCTCGCCGCCGACCATGGCGGCCGGCTGGCCGACGCCTTCGCCGGCACGAAAACCCGCTTTTGCCTGGTGTCCTTCACATCGGACTGGCTGTTCCCGACCGAAGAGAGCCGCTCCATCGTCCACGCACTCAACGCCGCCGGCGCCTCGGTATCCTTCGTCGAGATCGAGACCGATCGCGGCCACGACGCCTTCCTGCTCGACGAGCCGGAACTGTTTGCCGCCATCAACGGCTTCATCGGCTCGGCCGCGCGCGCCAGGGGGCTCAGCGCATGACCCCGAAAAGTTGCAGACGTTTCGGATCAAGCTCGTGCGCCAAACAGAACGGCGAAGCCATGACCCCGAAAAGTTGCAGACGTTTCGGACCAAGGCCATGCGCCGTCCACGAGGCGAAGCCATGAGCGTCAACGGCAGCCAACGCGTCGACCTCGAGGTCGTCGCCAACCTCATCCCGCCGCAATCGCGTGTGCTCGACGTCGGCTCGGGCGACGGCTCATTGCTCGAATTGCTGCAGGACACCAAGCAGGTCGACGGTCGCGGACTCGAGCTGTCGCAGCGTGGCGTCAACGAATGCGTGGCGCGCGGTCTCAGTGTCATCCAGGGCGACGCCGACACCGATCTCGAATTCTATCCCGACAAGGGCTTTGACTTCGTTGTCCTGTCGCAGACCCTGCAGGCCACCCGCAACCCGAAGCTGGTGCTCGACGAGCTGCTCAGGATCGGCAACCGGGCAATCGTGTCTTTCCCCAATTTCGGTCACTGGCGGGTGCGCCTGTCGCTGTTCGTCAAGGGCCGCATGCCTGTGACCAGCGACCTGCCCTATTCCTGGTACGACACGCCCAACATCCACTTCTGCACGATCCGAGACTTCGTCAATTTGTGCGAAGAGCTTGGCGCGACAGTGGAGAAGGCGACCGCGCTCGACGCCAACGGCCAGAAGATCGGCCTGTCGATGCCATGGTGGTTCTGGAATTTCTTTGGCCAACAAGCAGTGTTCCTGCTGAAGCGATAATGAAATGGGCGACGCCCGCAGGCGCGACTGCCAATCCTTGAGGGTGGCCGCGCGTCTTTCAGCGGGTGCGAAAGTGTTGCAGTTGAAGCGCCATGAGCTGGAATTCATCATGCCTGGTCGGTCGAACGACGGCACGACGGGGTGACATGGCAGGTTGTTTTTTGTAGCGTCGCACCGAATCCGATGAGGCCCATCCAGGGGGAAGTCCGATCCATTTAGCCATCCCGATGATCAAAGGACCTCGCGCGAAGGGTGTTTACGCGCTGGAGGCGGCCTACGTGATATGATCGGGAAGACCGAACAGGCGCCCCTCGTCACGGTGATCACGCCGACTCACAACCGGCGCGAAACGGTGCTCCGCGCCGTCGAAAGCGTGCTTTCCCAGAGCATGCCGCGATTTGAACATATCGTCGTCGACGATGGTTCGACGGACGGGACCGAGGCGGCGCTCGCCCGCATCCATGACCCCCGGCTGATCTATGTCGGCGCGAAGTGGCGCGGCGCCAATGCCGCCAGGAATGCCGGCATCGAGCTAGCCCGGGCGCCCGTGGTGACTTTTCTTGATTCGGACGATCTCTTCCTGCCGCACCGGCTCGAACGGACGCTGGCATGGTTCGACGACAATCCAGCGCTCGAAGTCCTGCTCTCCTCATATGTCTCGGTGAAGGGTGGCCGCGGCACCGCCTGCGTTAACCGCGGCGCTTTTCTGAACCCGCCAATGCTGGAGCGGGCGGTGGTCGCGCAGACGGCCTTCATAGCCGGATCGGCTATAACAGCCAGACGCGAGGCTTTGCTGGCCATCGGCGGCTATGACAGCGACATTCCCCGGATGCAGGACCGCGAGCTTCTGCTGCGCTTCGCACAGCGCTTCGGCGCGCAATTATCGGAAGATATCGACTGGACGAAGCACAATTCGCAGAATTCGATTTCAGGCCGCAGGGACGGCTATGTCGAAGCCTACGCGATCCTGATGAGTAAGCATCCGCACATCGCTCGCTCCTACCCCCATGTCCCTCCCTTTATGATCACGCGGCAGATCATCGCCGATATTCTCCGGGGGCGAATACCACAGGCATTTGCAGGATACATGGCCAACCGCTCGTCTGATGCGCTTGGTTATTCATTGCCGGAACTGATCAACGGTTATCTCCACGGCCGCCGCTGGCGGCGCGACCTCTACGACGAAGTTCGTGGCAAGTTTGGAATTCCACCGGCCTGACCGGCGACAGCTCAGCGATCGAGCACGGCGCGTTGCAGGGCGCATTCCTTCTCGTCCGGCAGCGAGATGCCGACCGCCAGGGCCTTGGCGGCCAGGCAACGGGCCGCAACGGGGGAAAAACTGCTACTTCCTGTGGTGGAGGCTTGCCGCGGCTGGCGGCGGCTCGATGGCACCCGCCCTGACGTGGGCAGGTTTCAGCGCGGGCGCGTCGGAATCCTTAACGATCGTCAGGGAACGCGGGAAGAACTGATTGTTGTGCTGGCCGCGCCCGATGTTGATGATCGCGGCGCCGGGCAGGCGCTTCTCCAGCAGCGACAGCACGCGCCGCAGCGAGGGTCCGTCGAACGCATCCATGGCTTCGTCGATGATCACCCATTTTGGCTGTCGCAAGGCGAGCCTGGCCACGCCAAGCAATCGCTGTTCGTCATCGCCCAACTCATGGTCCCAGCGTCCGACGCGGTCGAGCGACGACGACAGCCGTCCAAGACCGACCTCGGCAAGCACCGCTGAAATGTCGGCGTCGTTCGCCGGCGCATGCCCGTTCGGGTGATTGAGGACCTCGCGCAGCGTGCCGGCTGGCAAATAGGGCACACGCGGCACGAAGATGATGGTTTCCCCCGCCGGCAGGCCGATCCGCCCGCTGCCCCACGGCCACAGCCCGGCAATGGCGCGGAAGAACAGCGTCTTGCCGGCGCCCGGTTCACCGGTGATCATGACGCGCTCGCCGGCATGGATTTCGACATGCTGGTCGGCGAGCTTGGTGCATCCGTCCGGCGATGCCACCTGAAGCTTCTCGAACGTCAGGTTGCCATTGGCGTTGTCGGCGAATTCGATGCGCTTCTCCTTGTCGTGCAGCACATCGGTTTCATCGAGCGCGATGCGGAAGTCGGCGACACGCATCAGCGTGGCGCGCCAGTCGGCAATGCTGCCGATGTTGTTGATGAACCAACGCAGGGAGGAGTGGACCTGGTTGAAGGCCCCGACCGCCATCATCAGCCCGCCAAAGCTGATATCCCCCGAGAAATAGACCGGCGAGGCGACCAGGATCGGCGCCACGACCGTGATCCAGCCATAGGTATCGGTTACCCAGGACAGATTGATCTGGGCGGTGTAGATGCGCCGCATGGCGCCCAGCACCGTGCCGAGGTCGAGTTGCAGCCGTCGCTTGGCGTCATCCTCCCCACGGTACAGCGCGATGGCATCGACATTCTCGTTGACGCGCACCATCGAGGAGCGCAGTTCCGCTTCGCGCGTATAGCGGTCGCTGTTGAGGCTGATGAGCGGCCGCCCGACCAGCCAGCTCAGCCACGAGGCGGTACCGGCATAGAGGAACGCGGCCCAAACCATGTAGCCCGGTATCGCCAGCGACCAGCCGTTGACGTGGAAGACGAAGCCCGAAGACAGTTCCCACAGCACACCGACAAAGGACACGAGCAGGATGAACGACTGCAGCAGGCCGACACCAAGATCGGTCGACAGGTCCGAGAGATGCGCGGCATCCTGTTGCATGCGCTGGTCGGGATTGACGCCGATGGCGCCGGCATTGGCCAGCCGGAAGGCGCGCGCCGGCCGCATCCATTGGTCGATCAGGTCCAGCGTCAGCGCCTCGCGCAACTTCAGCCGGATCATCTGGTTGAGCCAGGTCTGGCCGATATTGAGCACCAGCAGTCCGCCGGCGATCATGGCAAAGACCATCAGCTGATGCAGGAAGGCCGCCATGTCGCGGCGCGCGAGGGCATCGTAGAACGGCTGGTTCCAGCGGTTGAGCAAGACCTGGCCGATCGACGTCGCGATAATGACGCCCATGATGCCGAGCAACGTCCACAGCAACCACTTGCGAACCGGTGATCCGATCAGCGCCCGCTTGATCGTCACCACCTGATCGCGCAGGCTGCTGGCGACGGCGACCGACTGAATGGTGGCCTGATTGTCCAATTGATCAGCCATGGCCGAGGTCCTTGCGTTCAGTAGCGAAGCTGAAACCGGATGAAGGGAGCCGACGGCGGCAGCCCCTCAACCACTCCGCGAGCCCAGCACGACAGATAGGTCGGAAAGACGCGGCGCGATGCAAGTTTCCATCGCGATCACGAAGGTGTCACTTGCCGGGGCGATGCCACACCCCTTGCCTCGGCCCGCCGGCCGAGCCGTGTCGCGCCATGCGGCGACAGCACCGGCACGAAGACGCGGCGGGACGCACGCTGGGCCACCGGCACGCCTTGATAGAGCCGTTTCTGCGCTTCGACGACAATGACGCCGGAAAAGATCGGCCACAGCCTCCGGCCGGCGCGCTCCAGCACATTGTGGAAGCGCATCATGAAACGCC
Source organism: Mesorhizobium sp. B2-3-15 (assembly GCF_006442875.1). Lineage (NCBI taxonomy): Bacteria > Pseudomonadati > Pseudomonadota > Alphaproteobacteria > Hyphomicrobiales > Phyllobacteriaceae > Mesorhizobium > Mesorhizobium sp. B2-3-15. The sequence continues at coordinate 103,283 of NZ_VFVO01000010.1, forward strand.
GCCGCGATGGCGGGAAGAACAGCGCATCCGACCAGGCGGCGGGCGTGAAATTCGCCTCACGCAGCAATTCGGTGAGCTGCCCGCGTGAGAAGGGCCGCCCATTGCCGAACGGCGTATGTTCGAAGCGCGCCCAGACACCGCGCCGGTTTGGCACGACGATGACGACGCGCCCGGCCGGCGACAGCACCCGCCAGATCTCGTTCAGCGTTTCACGCGGGTTTTCGACGTGTTCGAGCGAATGGACGAGCAGCATGCGGTCGATGCAGGAATCGACCAGTGGCAGTTCCTCGTCGAACACCAGGGCCGTCGCCGTTGGCCCGGCCGCCGGCCAGACCACGGCGCCCTGGGTCGCCGGCATGAAGGCGAAGACCCGCTCCGCGTCGGTGCCGAAGCGTTCCAGCCAGGGCAAGGTATAGCCCAGACCGACCAGCCGCTCATTGGGCACCGCGGCCCATATCGACGACAGCGCCATGGTGATCGAGCGCTCGGCGAACCGGCCGAGCGTTGTCGAATAGAAGGAACGAAGGTCGACGATGTCGGAATGCATGTCAGGGATGTAGCCGTGATGTCAGCCGGATTCAACAAAAGGCCGAAGCGGCGGTCACGGCGGATGTCAATTTGACATCCCACGATAACATTCGCTTTGCTCGCCATCCGGGATGACATTCGCTTTCTCATCCGGGATGACATTCACGCAGCGGCGCCCTATGTCTGCGGCGGAAAATGGAGAAATGCGATGCCGGTCGAAATCGAACAATTCATGTGCCGTACCGACAATTTCGGCGTGCTGGTGCATGACCCCGAAAGCGGCCAGACCGCGATTATCGACGCGCCCGAGGAAGCGCCGATCCTGGCCGCGATCAAGCGCACCGGCTGGACGCCGACGATGATCCTGACCACGCATCATCATATGGATCACGTCGAGGCCAATCTGGCGCTCAAGGAGCGCTTCAAGCTGCGCATCGTCGGCCCGGAGGCGGAAAAGGCCAAGATTCCCGGCATCGATGAAACCGTCGAAGAAGGCTCCGTCCTGCATCTCGGCCATGAGCGCATCGAAGTGATCGCCACGCCCGGGCATACCGCTGGCCATGTCTCCTACCATCTGCCGTTATCGAAAGTGGCGTTCACCGCGGATACGCTGTTTGCGCTGGGTTGTGGGCGGCTGTTCGAATGCAAGCCGCCGGTGATGTACGAATCGCTGAAGAAGCTCGCGGCTCTTCCCGCCGAGACGACAATCTATTGCGGCCACGAATACACGCTCGGCAATGCCCGTTTCGCACTGAGCGTCGACCCCACCAATTCGGCGTTGAAGGAGCGCGTCGCGCGGATCGAGGCGCTGCGGGTCGACAACAAGCCGACGCTGCCGACGACGATCGGCGAGGAACTGTCGACCAATCCCTTCCTGCGCTGGCACGATCCGGCAATCCGCAAGCATCTCGGCATGGAAAAGGCCGGGGATGCCGAGGTCTTCGCCGAAATCCGCAAGCGCAAGGACAATTTCTGACCACCATGCCAGCTTCTGCCGATGACCAGTTCCGCGGAAATCATAGCAACGCTCGCCCTGAAGCCGCATCCGGAAGGCGGCTGGTACGCGGAAACCTTTCGCGACGAAGCCGGTGGTGCGCGCGGCCATTCGACCGCCATCTATTTCCTGCTGGAACAGCATCAGGTTTCGGCCTGGCATCGGGTCAGGGACGCCGCCGAGCTTTGGCACTTTTATGCCGGCGCGCCTCTGGCGCTGTCGATGTGGGAAGAAGGCGGCGCCATTATCGAGCAGGTTCTCGGCGTCGAGCTCGCGGCGGGTGAACGGCCGCAGATCATCGTGCCGGCGGGCTGGTGGCAATCGGCGCGCACACTGGGCGAATGGACGCTGGTCGGCTGCACGGTGGCGCCGGGTTTTGATTTCGCCGCCTTCGAACTGGCCGAGCCGGACTGGCAGCCGAAGCCGATTTAGCCCAGCAGGAATCCCAGCGTGATCGCCAGTTGGGCGGCATAGTACAGGACCCACACGGTGAAACGCATCCAAGCGCGATGCGGCGAGACGGCCGCCACTAAAAATTTCTCCATGGCGAGCAGCCCGTCCGATGCCATGAACAGCACGGCGCCACCGATCACCCAGGCATTGCTTGTCGTTAGCGCCGACATGCCCATCGTTAGGATCGCCACGACATAGACGGCAATCGGTATATGCAAGCGGGGACCAACGCGACGCCAAAGCGCCGCCAGCATGACGATCGCGAACACCGCCGTGGCCAGCGCGATCGCGCCGCGCCAGGGCTCGGCGCCAAGCAACTCCAATCCGGCACCGCTGCGCAGCAACAACGCGACATAGACGATGTGGGCGACGAGAAAACTGGCCAGTCCACCCAGAAAGGCTTTTTCGCCGTCGCGCGACAAGAAGGCATCGCCAATGGCGCTCAGCGCAAGGGCGGCGACCAGCAGCAGCGGCCCGCTTTGTATTGCGGCGAGTACGGCGAGCATCGCAACGGCAATTGTCTTTGCCGCCGAGCGGGCCAGCGTCGGCGGCATGCCAAGCGTGAAGGCATAGATCACCGCCGCCACCAGCGAAAAGATCAGCGTCGCATTGGCGTTGGCGTCGATGCCCCCAGCAAACGGCATCGTCATGCCCTGGCTTCGCCTTCGGATGCCCTGGCTCCGTCTTCGGATGCCCCGGCTCCGCTCTCCGTGGCCGGCTTGCGCAGGAACAGCGATTTTGCCGCTAGCGCCGCGCCGCCGGTGATGAGCACACAGGCGGCCAGAATGCGCAGCGACGGTTCGGCGACGCCGGCCGCGATCAGCACCAGCGTCGACAGCAGCGGCGCCGCGTAACTCGCGGCACCCAGCACCTGGATGTTGCCGCGCTTGACACCGATGTCCCAGGCATAGAAGGCCGCGCCCACCGGCATCAGGCCGAGCCCGAGCACGGCCAGCCACTGGCCGGCGCCGTCAGGCAGAACCGTTTGTTCCAGCGCCAGGTGGCAGACGAGCGACAGCACGGCGGTTGCCGCGCAGAACCAGGTGACGATGCTGGTCGGCACCGACGGGAAACGTCGAGACAGCAAGGAATAGGACGACCATAGCAGGGCGCAGACGGCGGCCATGGCGTAACCGAAGGCGTAGCGCGCATCGAAAGCCAGGCCGCCGCCCTTGGTGACGATCAGCACGGTGCCGGCAAGGCCGAGCAGCGCGCCGACGACATGGTTCCAGGCCAGCTTCTCGCCCGGCATCAGCGCCGAGCCCAGCACGATCAGCAACGGCCAGAGATAGGCAATCAGGCTCGCCTCGACCGCCGGCGCGTTGCGCAGCGCGGTGAAGTAGAACAAGTGGTAGCCGAAGAGGCCGGCAATGCCGATCACCCAGACCTGAGGAGGGATCTTTTGGCTCCTGTCGGTGGCCGGCATGAACAGTCGCGCGACAAACCCTACGCCTGTGCCGATCGAGAAGGTGATGGCCGACAACAGGAATGGCGGCACCTTGCCGGACGCATCCGTCAGCAACGCCAGCAATGCCCACATGGCGACCGCCGAAAAGCCGATCAGTGTCGCGCGCCCCATTTTGTCTCCAGTGGCGCGCCCGTTCTGTCCCCGGTGGCGTGCCTTATTGTACCGCTTCGAACCGTCTGGCGCTGATGGTCAAGGTGCCGATCTGCGTTCCGACCGTGGCGTGGATCGGCGCATATACGCCGGTTTGGCCGAGCGGTGCAAACGTCACCATCATGCGGCTTTTGTTCTTGAGATAATTGAGCGCCTTGCGGCCCTTGCGATAACCCGCCACCGGCTCGAAACCCATCTGGCAGGTGACGGTGTCGCCCTTGTAGCCCGGCACCGAGATCGTTCCTTTCGAGGCGTAGGTCAGCGTCAGGTCGGCGCGCATCTCACCATCGTAGAACTTGACCTTGCGGCCACAGACCTGGTCGAGGCTGTCGGCATGGATGACGGTCGCCGCCATCGGATCGAGCACCGATGCCAGGTCGCCGGCGCCGAGCGGCACCCAGGCCTTGGGATCGCGCTTGCCCGGAGCGGGGATCACCCGCGTCGAGGTCACGTTGCCATTGCTAAAGCGAATGTCGATCGAAGACGCCTTCTTGCCGGAAGTGTAGTCGGCCCGAAACGCCTGCGGCACCATTTTCTGGCCCGAAATCGTGCCTTTTGACGAGATCGTGCCCCGCGTGTCGTCGAACAGCTTGGCCAGACCCGCCGCCGAGACACTGCCTTCGATCGCGTAGGCACCGTTCTCATAATGGCTGGAAAAGGTCGATCTGGCGATCGAGAGACCAAGGAACGACACCGTGTATTCGCCCTTGAACGACTGCGGCGAGGCAGCGGACGCAGCGGTCGGCAAGGCGATGACAAGCGCGGCAACAAGCGCGTGAGACGAACGAGGCATGGCGGGATCGGATCCTTGGTTTCGGCCGGAGGCGGGCGACTCCGGTCTGGCGTGTCCCTATGAGAACGCTTATACGGTGAAATCCGGCCTTAATATGAAAAGCCGGGCGCTTCCGTGCGGAAGCCGGAGCTTGACGACCCGGTGAAATGCAACTATGGAACGCCAACTTTTCCATAAGGCCGCCTGACTAGAACCGCGCGCCACCCGGCGCGGGTACAAAGGTTTGGCAGGCCCCGAGAGAACTGAAGGTTAGAACCATGTCCCGCACCTGCGAACTCACTGCCAAGGCAGTCCAGACCGGCAACAATGTGAGCCACGCCAACAACAAGACCAAGCGTCGCTTCCTGCCGAACCTCGTCAATGTGACGCTCATTTCGGAAGCGCTGAACCAGAATGTACGCCTGCGCATCTCGGCCAACGCACTGCGTTCGGTCGAACATCGCGGCGGCCTCGATGCCTTCCTGGCCAAGGCCGACGTCAAGGAACTGTCGCAGCGCGCGCGTCTCTTGAAGAAGCAGATCGCCAAGAAGCTTGCCGAGCAGGTCGCTGCGTAACATCCAGATAAAGGCGGGGGACGACCGCCTGGCCAACCTCTTTGCTGGCCGCTGAGCATCGGATAGATCCGCAAGGTTCGACATTCCGACGCTCAATTACGAAGCGAGCGCTGCCTCGGCATGATGCTCCGCTGGTTCCATTACCCAGGATAAAAAAATGTCTTCTTTCTCGCGGTACCTGCCTTTCGTAGCTGCCATGGCGCTTGTCGTCGTGGCATCGAACATCCTCGTGCAGTTTCCCATGCAGGGAAACGTCGGCGGCCTGTCGCTCGCCGACGTTTTGACCTGGGGCGCTTTCACCTATCCCTTCTCTTTCCTGGTCACGGACCTCGCCAACCGCCGTTACGGGCCTGCCGTGGCGCGCCGGATCGTCTTTGTCGGCTTCATGACGGCCGTGGTCTGCTCGATCCTCGTCCCGCCCTTCCTGTTCCGCCATGGCCTGATCGAATTCGAGACATCAGCCGACCGGCTGGTGCGCATCGCGGCGGCTTCCGGAGCGGCGTTCCTGTCCGCGCAATTGCTCGATGTGACCGTGTTCAACCGTTTGCGCCGGCAGAGCTGGTGGCGGGCGCCGATCGTCGGCACGCTGGTCGGATCGGTGTTCGACACCCTCGTGTTCTTCAGCGTCGCCTTTTCAGCCGCCTTTGCCTTCGTCGGCCCAAGCGACGGGTTTGCGCTGGAGAGCGCCCCATTGATGGGCGTGTTTCATGTCGACGCCATGCGCTGGGTGTCATGGGCGCTCGGCGACCTCAGCGTGAAACTGATCATCGCTGTCGTGGCTCTGATCCCTTACCGGCTTCTCGCCGCCCGCTGGAGCCAGCCGGCCGTTGCCGCGGCCTAAGTCGTGATTCCCTGGATCCAGCTGGACTCCGCGAAAACGCCTGATGGCCAGCAGGAACTGCGGCTGAAACAGCGCGGTTCTGAATTCTCGATCATGCTCGGTACCAACGAGCTGATGAACAGCCGGCTGAGCGGCTCCGAGGAAGCGCTGGCAAAACTGTGCTGCCAGAGGATTGCGGGTCATCGTCGGCCGAGAATCCTGATCGGGGGGCTCGGCATGGGTTTTACGCTGCGCGCTGCCCTCGCCGAATTGGGCGACAATGCCGAGATCGTCGTCGCGGAACTGGTGCCGGCCGTCGTCGCCTGGGCGCGCGGCCCGATGGCCGAGATTTTTGCCGGCTCGCTCGATGATCCCCGCGTCACCATCCACGAAACCGATGTCGGTCAGCTCGTACGGTCCGCACCCATTGCCTGGGACGCGATCCTGCTCGACGTCGACAATGGCCCCGAAGGCATCGTCCACAAGGGCAATGACGCGCTCTACAGCGTGGCTGGCCTCGCCGCCGCACGCACCGCCCTAAGACCGGGCGGAGTCCTGGCCGTATGGTCGCAAGGGCCGGATGCCGGCTTCACGCGGCGGTTGAAACAGGCAGGTTTCGCTGTCGAGGAAGTCAACACGCGCGCCAACGGCAAGCGCGGCGCGCGCCATGTCATCTGGATCGCCACCAACAGCTAGCGGTCCAGACCAGAGCCGTCAGCAGCAGTGTTTGGACCTGTCTGGACTTGTCGAGCTCCGCGCAACCCCTGGCTTGTCAGGGCAGGATTCTCGGAAATGGCCGACGCATAAAAAAATCGCCAATGAGCGTCGCGAAGGGGCTGCCCCTCAATCCTGGTGCAGAATGAATTCCAGATAGAGATTGCGCTGCAGGATCGAGTGGTTGTCGTCGGAGATCAGCGACACCATCAACGCGCCGTCATCCCGGCTCCAGACATCGAGCCCTTCCATATTGTCGATCTGGTAGCCCATGTCGGCTTGCAGCAGCACCGGCCCGTCGGCGACGGCGCCCTTCTCGACGCTCTCTCCATAAATGCGCCGCAGCCGCATCTTGAGGCCGCCCGCCATGGTGAAACTGCGCTCCAGCAGCAAGAGGTCGCCATCCGGTAGGAAGGCGCCGTCGGTGATGTCGAAATCGTCGTTGCGCTTGACAGTGAAGACGCCCCTATGCGGGCCTTCGATAATGGCGGCGTAGATGTTGCCTGATTTGTCGAGGCTCTTCTCCGAGACCACGACCAGGCCGCCTTCATGCTGACCATTGGCATTTGAATGGGTGACTGTCTCGAAGCCGCGGTTCTGCCGCAGCTCCCACGCCGGCACCAGGAAATCCAGCTGCCTGAATGGCGCCTTCATGTTGTCCGGGTCGATCCTGAACTGGGAGACACGGTGGTTGCGCTCGAAACCGACGGTGGCAATGCCGTCCTTGACCGCGAGGCCTTCGGCGTCGACTTCCCATTTTTCGTCGATCGGCTGCCCGCCCTGGTCGGCCATCTGCTGCATGCGAAAATTCTGGATGCCCACGGGGCGCCTGTCGGCATCGCGGGTCACAGTGCCGAAGAACCAGTAACCGGTATCGGCAACACCGATGAAATCGCTGCCGGCTTTCAGAAACCGAAAGGCCGACAACGCGCCGAAATCGCGCGATGGCGAGGTCATTTCCAGCCCACCGACGAATTCGAGCGGACCGAATTGCTTGTCGGCGCGGCCAATGTGGAATTCGGTGATCGGGCGTGCCGAGACGGCGACAGGTTCGACTGGAGCCGAGCCGGCCGAACCTGCCGGAGCCACACCGGCGAGCAGGACGATGGCGGCGAAAAGCGTTTGCCTAAACCCGCCTCGCGAAAAGATCATCCGGCGCGCCGCATGCCGCCGCGACGCGTATCCTTCGCGCTTTCCTCGGCAAACAGCGAAGCCAGTTGCTCGGTCATGGCGCCGGCCAGTTCCTCGGCATCGACGATGGTGACGGCGCGCCTGTAGTAGCGCGTGACGTCATGGCCTATGCCGATGGCCAGCAGCTCGACCGGTGAGCGCGTCTCGATCAATTCGATGACGGCGCGCAGATGCCGCTCGAGATAATTGCCCGGATTGACCGACAGCGTGGAATCGTCGACCGGCGCGCCGTCCGAGATCATCATCAGGATCTTGCGCTGTTCGGGCCGGGCAATCAGCCGGTTGTGGGCCCACAGCAGCGCCTCGCCGTCGATATTCTCCTTGAGCAGGCCTTCACGCATCATCAGGCCAAGGTTGCGGCGTGCCCGCCGCCATGGATGATCGGCGGATTTGTAGATGATATGACGCAGATCGTTGAGGCGGCCGGGGTTCGGCGGCTTGCCGTCCTTCAGCCACTTCTCGCGCGCTTGTCCGCCCTTCCAGGCCCGCGTGGTGAAGCCGAGGATCTCGACCGAGACGCCGCAGCGCTCCAGCGTGCGCGCCAGAATGTCGGCACAGGTGGCGGCGACCGTGATCGGCCGGCCACGCATCGAGCCGGAATTGTCGAGCACCAGCGTCACCACCGTGTCGCGGAACTTGGTGTCGCGCTCCTGCTTGAACGACAACGGCTGCATCGGATCGATGACGACGCGCACCAGCCGCGCCGGGTCGAGATAGCCCTCTTCCAGGTCGAAATCCCAGGACCGGTTCTGCTGCGCCATCAGCCGGCGCTGCAGCCGGTTGGCGAGCCGTCCGACCACGCCCGACAGATTGGCAAGTTGCTTGTCGAGGAAAGCGCGCAGCCGGTCGAGTTCTTCCTCTTCGCAGAGCTCCTCCGCGCCGACCGTCTCGTCGAAAGCTGACGTGTAAACCTTGTAGTCGATTTCCTTCGGCAGATTGGTAAAGGGATTGTCGTTGCGCCTAGCCTCGCCGGGCGTCTCGGCATCGGCATCGTCATCATCGGACAGATCGTCGGCGGTGGCATCGGAGGCTTCGGTCTCGGCCGCCTGCTCGTCGTCGGCCGATGCCTCGGCGTCCTCGGACTGGGACTGCTCGGAGCCGGAATCGTCTTCGCCGCCCTCCTCGCTCTGTTCCTCGCCTTGCGGCTGGTTGTCGTCATTGTCCTCGGAGTCTTCGGTCTCCTGGTCGTCGCCGAGTTCCTCGGCCATTTCCATGGAGGCAAGCATCTCGCGCACGACGCGGGCGAAGGCCTGCTGGTCCTCGAGCTTTTCCGACAGGCCGTCGAGGTCGGCTTTGGCCTTCTCCTCGACCCAGGGCCGCCAGAGTTCGACCAACCGCTCGCCGCTCTTCGGCACCGGCCGGCCAGTCAGCTTTTCGCGCACCATCAGCGCCAGCGCCTCCTCGATGGGCGCGTCGGCCTTGTCCTTGACGTCGACGAGGTTGGCCTTGGTGTATTTGTCCTCCAGCATCGAGCCGATATTATCGGCCACGCCCTGCATGGCGCGGCTGCCGATCGCCTCGACGCGGGCCTGTTCGACCGCGTCGTAGATGGCACGGGCGGCCTTGCCTTCCGGCGCCAGTCTGCTGTGGATGCGCACATCATGGCAGGCGCGCTTCAACGCCATGGAATCGCCGAGCCCGCGGGTAATCGCGATGTCGGACTTCGATGCCTTCTTGGGCAATTCGGGCAGCCGCGCACGGCTGCCCGCCAGCGCCGGCCTGTCCTTGGCGAAGCCGACTTCCATTTCCTTGTCGCCGGCAATGGCGCGCATGCAGACGGTGACGGCGCGCTTGAAGCTGTCGGCTTCAGACCCCGTCTTGGACTTGTTGCGCGTATTGTCGCCCGGACCCGCCATCGAGGCTCTGCTTAGCCCAGCACCACATTGGCCGCGCTCTCGGGCAGATCCTGGCCGAAGGCGCGCTGGTAGAACTCGGCAACCACCGAACGCTCCAGCTCATCGCACTTGTTGAGGAAGGTCAGCCGGAACGCCATGCCGACATCGCCGAAGATCTCGGCATTCTCGGCCCAGGTGATGACGGTACGCGGGCTCATCACCGTCGACAGGTCGCCATTGATGAAGGCCGAGCGCGTCATGTCGGCGACGCGCACCATCTTGTTGACGATGTCCTTGCCCTTGGTGTCGCGATAATGCTTGGCCTTGGCAAGCACGATGTTCACTTCATTGTCGTGCGGCAGATAGTTCAACGTGGTAACGATCGACCAGCGGTCCATCTGCGCCTGGTTGATCTGCTGGGTGCCGTGATAAAGGCCGGTGGTGTCGCCCAGACCAACCGTATTTGCGGTCGAAAACAGCCGGAACGCCGGATGCGGGCGGATGACCCGGCTCTGGTCGAGCAGCGTCAGGCGGCCGGACGATTCCAGCACGCGCTGGATGACGAACATCACGTCCGGACGGCCGGCGTCATACTCGTCGAAGCAAAGCGCGACATTGTGCTGGTAGGCCCAGGGCAGGATGCCGTCGCGAAATTCGGTGATCTGTAGGCCGTCCTTGACCACGATCGCGTCCTTGCCGACGAGATCGATACGGCTGACATGGCTGTCGAGATTGACACGCACGCAAGGCCAGTTGAGGCGGGCGGCGACCTGTTCGATATGGGTCGACTTGCCGGTGCCGTGATAGCCCGACACCATGACGCGGCGGTTGTAGGCAAAGCCGGCGAGGATCGCCAAGGTCGTCGCCTTGTCGAACAGATAGTCGGGATCGACATCGGGCACATGCTCGCTGGTGACCGAGTACGCTGGCACCACCATCTTGGACTCGAAGCCGAATTTCTCCTTCACCGACACCGTCGCGTCGGGCAGGTTGGCGATGTCGCGATCGACCTTGTTCATATCTCTCAACGTCTCCACGGGCGAAACGTCGCGTTTCGCCGGCAATCCATTTTGTTCGGGGGCGGTCTTAGAGCCTTTTCCAACCTTATGAAAGTTGGAAAACGACACGAACCATAGGGTCGCTCAGCACAGGCCCGCCTGTTTGAGCACGCGATAGGCCTGAAGCACATCGCGGAACCGGTCTTCCGAACCTCTGTCGCCGCCATTCGCATCCGGATGGTGACGCCTCACCAGTTCCTTATAGCGCGCCTTGATGTCCTTGCCAGTCGCCTTTGTATCAAGGCCAAGCGTTTCCAGCGCCTTGGCCTCAAGCGGCTTGGCCTTGCGCTCGCGCGCCTCGCGCGGATCCTTCGGTCCCTTGAACAGGTCGAATGGGTCGCGCATGCGGTTGTAATAGCCTGCGCGGCCGGAGCGCATCTGCGCCATGTCGGGCGAGGAACGCGTCGAGGCGCCGTTGACGCCCATTTTCCAGGTCGGCCGGTGGCCGGTCATCGCTTCCTTCTGGAAGCGCGCCACCTCGGTGTCCGGCACGCCGGAGAAGTAGTTGAAGCCCTTGTTGTACTCACGCACATGGTCGAAGCAGAAGCGGAAATACTCGCCCTCCTTCATGCGCCCGACCGGCGCGCGATGCGTCCCAGCCTCCTTGCAGCCATCCCACTGGCAGATCGGCGCGTGCGCCTTCACCTCCGCGTCCTTGTCGGGGCGGACGCGAATCTTCTCGAAATATTTGGGATACGGCTTCATCTCACCCATTTATGGGGCGTTCGCAGATGCGAAACAAGAATTGACATTTTCGCGATGATCGCCCTAACCGCTGAATCGCGGCTTAAAGCAGGCGGATGACCGATTTTGTTGCGCGCCAACGGCCCGGCGAAACCTATTTCGGGTTTTCACGGCGGCGCGCCAACCATATGTGGTGAAGGGAGAAGACGATGTCCATACAGGCGACCATGGAAGACAAGCTCAACAAGGCATTTTCGCCCGAGCGGCTGGTCATCCTCAACGAAAGCCATCTTCACGCCGGCCATCATCATGTGGAATCCGGTCACCACGCTGAGTTCGATGGTACCGGCGAGACACATTTCCGTGTCCGCATCGTCTCGGCGAATTTCGTTGGCATGAGCCGCGTTGAGCGCCACCGCGCCGTCAACGAACTGCTGGCCGACGAGTTGAAGGCGGGCGTTCACGCGCTGGCTATCGAGCCCGCGGCGCCTGGCGAACAGACCCGCTGGTAAGCCAAGTCTCCGAGCTGGCTCTGTAGCTCGTCTCGCGCTGCTCAGATTATCGCTTCGATCAGGAATGGCCCGCGCCGCGACAAGGCAGCATCGAGCAGCGCGTCGAACCGCTCGCAGGTGTCGGCACGCGCCGCCTCCACGCCCATGCCTTTGGCCAGCGACACCCAGTCCAGCGCCGGATGGTCGAGGTCGAGCATGCGCCTCGCATTTTCGCCGATCGCGTTCACCCCGACATTGCGCATCTCGCCATGCAGGATCGCATAGGTGCGGTTGGAAAAGACGATCGTCACCACGTCGAGCTTTTCCCGCGCCTGCGTCCACAGGCCCTGCACCGTGTACATGCCGCTACCGTCGGCCTCCAGATTGATCACCTTGCGGCCGGGACAGGCGATCGCCGCGCCTGTCGCCAGCGGAATGCCGCCGCCGATCGACCCGCCCGTGCCCATCATGTAGTCGTGCGGCGCGGCAAAGGCCGACAGCGCGAAGAAACGTCGCGCCGAAGTGACGGCCTCGTCGCAGACGATCGCGTCGCCCGGCAGCTTTTTGGCGACGGAGAGTGCAATGGCATCTTCCGTCAAACTGCCGGTTGGCGTTGCTTCCTCGGGAAAGGCGCTTGCAACCAACGCCGGTTGCGATTGCTTGACGCCCAGCTCGTCGCGAAGCGCCTCCAGCGCCGCATGCAGATCCTGACCATGGGCGGCGAGCGTCAGCACCTGGCAATCGTCACGAACAAGCCTTCCCGGTTTTCCCGGATAGGCGAAGAAGGCGACCGGCTCCTTGCCGCCGACCAGCACAAGGACATCGATATCCCTGAGCGCTGCCGTCGCCGCGTCGACCGGATAGGGAATGCGCGTCGGCGCGACGCGCCCGCGCCCGCGCTGCATACGCGCGATCAAAACCTCGCTGAACAGCCTGACATCGCAGGCCGCTGAAATCTGGCCGGCGATCTCGAGGGCATCGGCCCGCGCCGCCCGTCCCCGAACGATCATGCCGGCGCGCCCGGGAGCGGCACGGATCGCGGTAGCCACCGCTCGCACGGCGTCGATGTCGACGGCTGGCGGCGATGCGAGTTCCACCTTGCCGGGCGAAACCGGGTCGGCGTCGCCCCAGGCCGCGTCCGCCGGCAGGATCAGCGTGGTGACACCCGGCGGTGTCAGCGAGGCGCGAAAGGCCGCCTCCGTGGCCGGTTGGACATCGGCGGGCCCTCCGATGCGGCGCACCCACTTCGACATCGGCGCCGCCAGCCCCTCGATATCGCTGGTGAGCGGCGCGTCGAGCGGCAGATGGTAGGAGGCATGGTCCCCGACGATATTGATCATCGGGCTGAAGGCGCGCCTTGCATTGTGCATGTTGGCCAGCCCATTGGCGAGGCCCGGGCCGGTGTGCAGCAGCGTCGCGGCGGGACGATCGGTCATGCGCGCATAGCCGTCGGCCGCACCCGTCACCACCCCCTCGAACAGGCCGAGCACGCAGCGCATCGCCGGCTTGCGGTCGAGGGCCGCGACGAAATGCATTTCGGATGTGCCGGGATTGGCGAAGCAGACATTCACGTCATTGGCCAACAGCACGTCGCACAGAACATCGGCGCCATTCATGCGAATTTTCTCCCATTCACGAAGAGCAATTGCACCCGCGGATATCGGCACGGCAATATCCCGCCGCCGTTTTTGGCATGATCCAGCCACGGAATGGGCGAGCGACGGTCGGCAGGATCAGGCGACCGTCGATTTCAGGAACGCTGGCGCGGCGGCGTTCGGCGCATTGCCATCTCCGCCGAAATCGCGGTTGATGGACGGCCATTCGGGCCGGAGCGACGGAACAAACAATGCCTTCCCGCAGTTGAATATGCGAGCCCCATCAGAATGGCTCCGAAGGCAACGATCATGCGTGAGAACCAATCCGACGTCTTCCATCTCTTTTCGGAAATTTATGCGAACGCCGCCCAGGAAGAGATAAGTCTCCAGCAATATCTGCTCGCCTGCCGCGAGGACAAATCGATGTATGCCTCGGCGCCGGAACGAATGGTCGAGGCGATCGGCGAGCCAAACCTGGTCGACACCAGCAAGGACGAGCGGCTAGGCCGTATCTTCTCGAACCGGACCGTCAAGATATATCCCTCCTTCTCCGACTTTTACGGGATGGAGGATACGATCGAGCGCATCGCCGGATATTTCCGCTATGCCTCCCAGGGCCTCGAGGAGCGCAAGCAGATCCTCTACCTCCTGGGTCCGGTCGGCGGCGGCAAATCCTCCTTGGCCGAACGGTTGAAGAAATTGATGGAGGAGCGCCCGATCTACACGCTGAAGGTCGGCAACCAGATCAGTCCGGTTTTCGAATCGCCGCTTGGCCTGTTCCACCCCGATCGCATGAGCGATCTCCTGGAGGACAAATACGGGATAGCCCGGCGCCGCCTGAACGGACTTATCTCGCCATGGGCGGCCAAGCGCCTCGACGAACTGTCCGGCGACATTTCCAAATTCAGCGTGGTCAAACTGATGCCGTCGCGGCTGCGCCAGATCGGCATCGCCAAGACCGAGCCTGGCGACGAGAACAACCAGGACGTCTCGGCCCTGGTTGGCAAGGTCGACATCAGGCAATTGGAAAATTTCAGCCAGTCCGACCCCGACGCCTATTCCTACAGCGGCGGACTGAACCGAACGACGCAAGGCCTGCTCGAATTCGTCGAGATGTTCAAGGCGCCCATCAAGGTGCTGCATCCATTGCTGACGGCGACCCAGGAAGGCAGTTACAACGGCACCGAGAATTTTGGTGCCTTTCCCTACCAGGGCATCATCGTTGCCCATTCCAACGAATCCGAGTGGCAACAGTTCAAGAACAACAAGAACAATGAGGCGTTTCTCGATCGCATCCTCGTGGTCAAGGTGCCGTATTGCCTGCGCATCACCGAAGAGAGGCAGATCTACGAGAAGCTGCTGCGCGAGAGTGAATTGGCCGCCAGCCCTTGCGCGCCCGAGGTGTTGGACATCCTCAGCCGGTTCAGCGTCTCGACCCGCCTTGCCGAGCACGACAATTCGCCGCTGCACACCAAAATGCGCGCCTATGATGGTGAGAACCTCAAGGAAGTCGACCCGAGGGCGAAGTCAGTCCAGGAATATCGCGACGCCGCCGGCGTCGACGAAGGCATGACCGGCGTCAGCACGCGCTTCGCCTTCAAGATCCTGTCGCAGACGTTCAACTACGATACCAACGAGGTCGCGGCGGACCCCGTGCATCTTATGTACATCCTGGAAGAAGCGATCAAACGGGAGCAGTTTCCGAAGGAGACGGAAGCCGCCTATCTCGAATTCATCAAGTCGGAACTGGCCGCCCGTTACGCCGAGTTCATCGGCCACGAGATCCAGAAGGCCTATCTGGAATCCTATAGCGAATATGGCCAGAACCTGTTCGACCGCTACATCGCCTATGCCGATGCCTGGATCGAGGACCAGGACTACAAGGACCCCGACACCGGCCAGATCCTCAACCGCGAGGTGTTGGACAACGAACTGTCGCAGGTCGAAAAGCCGGCAGGCATCGCCAATCCGAAGGACTTCCGCAACGAAGTGGTGAAGTTCACGCTGCGTGCCCGGGCGCGCAACCATGGCCGCAACCCTTCATGGACGAGCTACGAGAAGCTGCGCGAGGTCATCGAAAAGCGCATGTTCGGCCAGGTCGAGGATCTCCTGCCGGTGATCAGCTTCGGCTCCAAGCAGGATAGCGTCACCGAAAAGCGGCACAATGAATTCGTCCAGCGGATGGTGGAGCGCGGCTATACGGAACGGCAGGTGCGCCGGCTGGTCGATTGGTACATGCGGGTGAACAAGGCGGGCTGAGAGCAGTCCGAATGGTTGCATGCCGATCTTTATCGACCGCCGCCTGAATCCGAAGGACAAAAGCCTTGGCAACCGCCAGCGCTTTCTCAGGCGTGCCCGCGAGGAGCTCAAGCGCAGCATTCGCGATCAGATCCGCGCTGGGCGGATCGCCGACGTGGACGCGGAGCACGTCGTGCCGATGCCCGAAAGAGGCACTGGCGAGCCGACCTTCAACGACGCCAGGGACACCGGCCGGCGCCGGCACATCCTGCCGGGCAACAGGCAATTCTCCCAAGGCGACCTGATCCCCAAGCCCGGCCAGGGCGGAGGCATGGGCGGTTCGTCACCGGGAAAAACCGCATCCGAGGACGACTTTCGTTTCGTGCTTTCGCGCGAGGAGGTGCTGGATCTCTTTTTCGAGGATCTCGAACTGCCCGACCTGGTCAAGCTCAACCTCAAGGAGATCCTTGCCTTCAAGCCGCGCCGGGCGGGTTTCGCCGCCACCGGTTCGCCAACCAACATCAACGTCGGCCGCACGATGCGCAACAGCCACGGCCGCCGCATTGCGCTCAGGCGTCCCAAGCAAGCGGCGGTCGACGCGATCATGCAGGAACTCGCCTTGCTGGAGGCCGCACCGCCTGATGCTCAAACGCACGAGCGCGTCGTGGCGCTCAAAGAAGAGATCGAGCGGCTGGAGCGCCGGCGCCGGCGGATTGCCTTCGTCGACCCGGTCGACATCCGGTTCAACCGCTTCGATCAGCGCCCGGTGCCGAATGCGAAAGCGGTCATGTTCTGCCTGATGGATGTGTCGGGCTCGATGGGCGAGCGCGAGAAGGACCTGGCCAAGCGCTTCTTCGTGCTGCTGCACCTATTCCTGAAGCGACGTTATGAACGCACCGAAATCGTCTTCATCCGCCACACGCACGAGGCGCAGGAGGTGGATGAGGAAACCTTCTTCTACTGCACGCAAAGCGGTGGCACCGTCGTTTCCACCGCGCTCGAGGAGATGCATCGCGTCATCGAGCAGCGTTACCCCGCGAGCGAGTGGAACATCTACGCCGCCCAGGCCTCGGACGGCGACAATTTCGCCACCGATTCCGAGCGCTGCATCGCCCTGCTGAACGGCAAGCTCATGCGCCTGTGCCAGTATTTCGCCTATGTCGAGATCATCGACGAACGCGAGAGTCACATCTTCGGCGCGACTGAAAACGGGACGTCGCTCTGGCGAGCCTACAGCGCCATCGAATCGAACTGGCCGAACTTCCAGATGAGCCGCATAGCCACGGCCGCCGATATCTATCCTGTCTTTCGTCAGCTCTTCGCCAAACAGCCCGCGCTCAGGAAGAGCGCCTGAGGGGAAACCATGGCCAGGACAGCCAGCAAACCGGGTTTGCTCTTTTCCGGATCCGACTGGGACTTCCAGAAATTGTCGCACGCCTACGACGCGATCGCGGCAATCGCCATCGAGGAACTCAAGCTGGACACCTATCCGGTGCAGATGGAAATCATTTCCTCGCAACAGATGCTCGACGCCTATTCATCGGTCGGCATGCCGCTGATGTACCGTCATTGGTCGTTCGGCAAGCATTTCCTGTACCAGGATTTTCTCTACCGCAAGGGTGGACGGGGCCTGGCTTACGAACTGGTCATCAACTCCAATCCCTGCATCATCTACCTGATGGAGGAAAACACCATGGCCTTGCAGGCCCTTGTGACGGCGCATGCCGCGCTCGGACACAATCATTTCTTCAAGAACAATCATCTGTTCCGGCAGTGGACCGACGCCGGGGGGATTCTGAGCTATCTGGAGTTCGCCAAGGGCTACATTGCCCGATGCGAGGAGCGGCACGGACTGTCGGCCGTGGAAAGCATTCTCGACTGCGCCCACGCGCTGATGGAACAAGGCGTGTTCCGATACCACAGGCCGCCAAAGCTGTCGTCGGAGCGGCAGCGTGAAGGGCTGCGCGAGCGCCTGGAATATGAAGAACGTTCCTACAACGACTTGTGGCGCACGCTGCCTCCCTCGCAGGACAGCAGCAAGAACGAGAAGAAGGATGAAGGCTTGGCGGAGCGGAAGAAATCGCTCAACCTGCCCGAGGAAAATCTGCTCTATTTCCTCGAGAAGAACAGCCTTGTCCTGGAGCCCTGGCAGCGCGAGATCATCCGCATCGTGCGTATCGTCGCGCAGTATTTCTATCCGCAGCGGCAAACGCAGGTGATGAATGAAGGCTGCGCCACCTTCGTGCACTACACCCTCATGAACGCATTGTTTGACCGCGGCCAGATCAGCGAGGGCGCCATGCTCGAGGTCCTGCGCAACCATTCCAATGTGATCTTCCAGCCGGCCTTCGACGACCCCCGGTTCTCCGGTATCAACCCATACGCGCTCGGCCTCGACATGATGCAGGACATACAGCGCATTTCGACCGCGCCGACGGCGGAGGACCGCGACTGGTTTCCCGACATCGCGGGCCGCGGTGACTGGCGCGATGTGCTCCTGGACGCCTGGGCCAACCACCGCGACGAATCCTTCATCCGCCAGCACCTCAGCCCAGCCCTGATACGGAAATGGCGAATGTTTGTCCTCGCCGATCAGGCCGACGACGCCCATTACGAGGTGGCCTCGATCCACAATGAGCGCGGCTACCAAAAGATACGTGCCGCGCTGGCCCAGAGCTACGACATCGGCGCGAGCCGGCCGGATATCCAGGTGGTGGATGTCGACCTGCTCGGTAACCGGCATTTGCGGCTGCAGCACAAGGTGAAGGAGGGCGTACTGCTCGACAGTGGCAGCCGCGACGCGACCCTGCGCCATGTCCGAAGCCTCTGGGGCTATGAGGTCAGCCTCACTTCGGTCGACGCCGAAACCGGTGCGACGCTCAGCGAACGGTCAAGCAATGACTGTTGAATTTCCGCCCGGCCGCATCGGCGGTGCCAGGCACAACGAGTGGAACACGCCACGGACAGCCGGTGCGCTCAACCGACCGTCGATTTCAGGAACGCCAGCGCGGCAGCGGTCAGCGCGTCGCCGTCCTCGCCGAAATCGCGGTTGATCGACATGTGCGTATAGGCACTGCCGTCGAACAGCGTCACCTCGGTTCCGCTGGCGCGCAGGCGCTGGGCAAAGGCCGTGGACTGCTCGCCGCGACCGTCGGCGCGGGAATACGCGATGAAGGTCGGCGGATGCTTGCGGCCGTCGACATAGCTCGCCGGTGACAGTGCCGCCCACTGCGAAGGATCGGAAAAGACACGCGAATAGGCCCTTACCATGCCGCCACTTCCGGCAAGGGCGGCGAGATCGTAGGCCCTTGTATCGTCGAGAAGCAGGCCAGCGACGCCGGGCAATCTGCCGCGCATGCCGGTCAGGGCAACCAGATGGCAGCCGGCCGAATGCCCCATGCCGACGATGCGGTCGGGATCGCCGCCATGTTGGGCGATGTTGGTCCTGACATAGGCATAGGCCCTCTCCACGTCGCCCGCCTGGATGGCGACATCAGCCTGCGGCAGCATGCGGTAGTCGATGGAGACGAAGCAGAAGCCGTTGGCAAGCAGGAAGGCCGGCTTGGCGTTCACCTGGCTGCGTTTGCCGGTCCGCCAGGCGCCGCCATGGACGAAGAAGACCACCGGCAGGTCTTTCGCGCCATCGGGCGCATAGATATCGAGCTTGGCCGGACCGTAGTCGACAGTTTCGGCGGATGGCGTATCTCGCGCCGCTCTCGTGCCGGTTGGCAACAAGGCAGCCACCGAGGCCAGGAGCAAGGTTCGCCGATCGATCGTCATCGGCGAAGAATGCATCCCGGCGGGCGGGAGTTCCAACGAAGGATTGGCAAGGCGACGGCTCGATGGCAATTCCAGGAAAAGTGCGCAGCGGTTTCCCGTCTGGAATTGCGTAAGAACAAAGAGTTAGAGCGGCTCGGAGATCCTACCAACACTGAAACGCTTTAACTATCGCCGGCCGGCCGGATCCTGACCCTGGCAATCCGGTTCTTGTCGCGTTTCATGACGACGAAGCGCTTGCCGTGGAAGGTAAAAGCCTGCTTCTCCTCGGGGATCGATTGCGCCTCGTGGATGACGAGGCCGGCGATGGTCGTCGCCTCTTCGTCCGGCAGGTTCCAGTCGAGCGCCCGGTTGAGGTCGCGGATCGGCACCGTGCCTTCGACGACGACGGAGCCGTCCGCCTCCTGCTTGACGCCCTGGATGTCGACATCGTGCTCGTCGGCGATCTCGCCGACAATCTCCTCGATAATGTCCTCCAGCGTCACCAGCCCTTCGACCTCACCATATTCATCGACGACGACGGCAAAATGCGTCTTGCGGCGCAGGAAGGCGTTGAGCTGTTCCTGCAAAGTCGTGGTGTCGGGCACGAACCACGGTTTTGACGCGATCTTCATCACGTCGATCCGCGAGAAATCATTGCCGACTTCGTTCAGCGCGCGCAGCAGATCCTTGGCGTGCAGCACGCCGACGATGTTGTCGAGTGAACCTTTCCAAAGCGGCATGCGGGTGTGCGGGCTCTGCAGGATCTCGCGCACCACCGCTTCCGGCGCATTGTCGGCATTGACCGAGCGCATATTCGTGCGGTGGACCATGACGTCGGAAACTTCGAGCTCTTCGAGGTCGAACAGGCCGCCGACGCGGTCGCGATCCTCACGCACCACCTGGCCGTCGCGGCGAAAATCGTCGACCGCGCCGCGCAACTCGTCCTGGCTCGACCGCTGCGGCTCGATGCGCGACAGTTCATAGCCGAACATGGCAAGCAGGCGGGTGCGCACGGCAACGACCAGGACGACGAGGATGGCAAGAACGGCGAAGACGACCCAGCCAGTGTCCATCTCAGCCGGCTTTCCCGTTGCCTGGATGGTTTTCCCTGAGGAACGCCAGCACTTCCGAGGCCGGCACATCCTTGGCGATGAAGGCCTCGCCGATGCCGCGCGTCAGAATGAAGGTCAGCGCGCCGCGCGACACTTTCTTGTCCTGCGTGATGAATGAAAGCAGCGCATCCGCATCGGGCAAGTCGCCCGGAATGTCGGCCATCCGCCACGGCAGCCCGACGGCACGCAGATGCGCCTCGACGCGGGCCGCGTCGTCGGGGCTGGCGAGATTGAGCCGAGAGGAGAACCGGTACGCCAGCGCCATGCCGATGGCGACCCCCTCGCCGTGGACGAGGCGCGTCCCGTCATACTGCGTGGCGGCTTCGAGCGCGTGCCCGAACGTATGGCCGAGGTTGAGCAGAGCGCGGTCGCCGGTCTCGAACTCGTCGCGGGCAACGACATCGGCCTTGGCACGGCAGGCTTCGGCAATGGCCTCGACCCGCTCCGGTCCGCCGGCGAACACCTTTTCCCAATTCGTTTCCAGCCAGGCGAAGAAATCCGGCCGGTCGATCAGCCCGTATTTGGCAAGCTCGGCATAGCCGGCGCGAAATTCGCGGATCGGCAGCGTGTCGAGCACTTCGGTATCGGCCAGCACCAGCTTGGGCTGGAGGAAGACGCCGACGAGGTTCTTGCCGCGCGGGCTGTTGATGCCGGTCTTGCCGCCGACCGAGGAATCGACCTGCGCCAGAAGCGATGTCGGAACCTGCACGAAATTCATGCCACGCCGCACGATCCCGGCGGCAAAACCGGTGAGATCGCCGATGACGCCGCCGCCAAGCGCGATGACGACGTCGCCGCGCTCCAGCCTGGCGGCCAGGACGCCGTCGACAACCGCCTCGAGATGGGCAAAGCTCTTGGTTTTTTCGCCGGGCGGCATCGTGATGATCGCGGGCTGGATGCCACTCTTCTCGAGCCCCGCCCTCAGCGTATCGAGATGCGCGGCGGCGACGTTCTCGTCGGTCACCACAGCGGCGCGCGTGCCCGGCAGCCGGCGCGAAATCTCAACGCCGGCGCGCGACAGCAGGCCGGAGCCGATCAATATGTCGTAGGCGCGGTCGCCCAGACCGACTGTGACTGTGACTGGCTGATCCGCGCTCATGATTCGACCTCGCCCGTCGCGGCTATCGCATCGATGCCGAAATGCCGGCAGAGCGCCTCGATCACCTCGGCCGCGATGACCTCCTTGCGATCGTCGCGGGTCGGCACGGTGACGTCAGAGGTGGCATAGACCGGATAGCGTTCCGCCATCAGCCGCTCCAGCACGGCGCGGGGATCGGCGCTTTTCAAGAGCGGCCGGTTCTGCTTCTTGGAAACGCGGTCCATCAGAAGGTCGAGCTCGGCCTTCAGCCAAACCGAGACGCCATGGGCGGCGATGGCCTCGCGCGTCTGCGCGTTCATGAAGGCACCGCCGCCGGTCGACAGAACCTGCGGGCCGTTTTCCAGCACGCGCAGGATGACACGCTGTTCCAGGGCCCTGAACTCGGTTTCGCCATAGCGCTCGAACAGCTCCGGAACCGTCATCCGCGATACCCTTTCGATCTCCTGGTCGCTGTCGATGAAGGGCAGCGAAAGCATGGTCGCCACCTTGCGGCCGATCGCCGTCTTGCCAGCGCCCATCAGCCCGACAAAGACGATGGACCGGCTGCCCAGCCGGCCAAGCAGCGCGGCGTGGGTCTCGCCTGGGGGATTTGCCTGTAGCGCGTTCATCGGCTGTTTCTTCGGCCCTCTTTGCCGGCGTATCGACATGAAAAGCCGGTTTGCGTCAAGCGTGCCAGTGCCATGGGCCGATATGGACAGAGCGACGCTTGCATCAGAAGTTGCTAACAGGGGGTCCGCTTCTTCCTTGAATTGGCCGGATTGGCGTCCCATAAGGGCACAGGGTTTGGAAACGCAGAACAAGAAGACGGGCGAGAACTGAATGCCGACACTGTTTCGCTTTGTCGTGACCCTCGCGATTCTGGCCGGCATTGCCTATGGTACGATGTTCGCGCTGGTGATGTTCGTCGAGCCGAAAAAGGCCGAGATGAGCGTGCGTATTCCGCCGGAAAAGCTCAATCCGAAGAAAAACTGAACCCCAAGAAGACCGACTCGGAACCGCCTCAAGGACATGAACAGCGCCGCTCGCATCGAGGCCTTCCTGGAAATGATGAGCGCCGAGCGGGGAGCGGCGGAGAACACGCTTTCCTCCTATCGCCGCGATCTCGAGGATGCTTCCGGCGGGATCGATGGCGGACTTGCCCGCGCCGGCGCCGCCGACATCAGGGCCTATCTCGACGATATCGCCGCGCGCGGCTTCGCGCCGACCTCGCAGGCGCGCAAACTGTCGGCGCTCCGCCAGTTCTTCAAGTTCCTCTACGCCGAGGGCCTGCGCGCGGATGACCCCACCGGCACGCTGGACAGCCCGAAAAAAGGCCGTCCGCTGCCCAAGACGATGAGCGAGGCCGAAACCGGCCGGCTGATCGATCGCGCCGCGCAGGAAGCCGGCGATGCCGGGCTCGGTCACGCCGACAGGCTGGCGGCCTTGCGCCTGCATGCGCTGGTCGAAGTGCTCTACGCCACCGGACTGCGCGTTTCCGAGCTGGTCGGCCTGCCGGTGACGGTGGCGCAGCGCGATGACCGTTTCTTCATGGTACGCGGCAAGGGCGACAAGGAACGCATGGTGCCGCTGTCGGCCAAGGCGCGTGCGGCGATGCGGAGCTGGCTTGACGCCCGGGCCAAGCTGCCCGCTTTCGCCAACAGCCCGTTCCTGTTTCCGGCGGCATCCGACAGCGGCTATCTCTCGCGCCAGGTCTTTGCCCGTGACCTGAAAGGATTGGCCGCGCGCGCCGGCATCGCCTCGGCCAAGATCTCGCCGCACGTGCTGCGCCATGCTTTCGCCAGCCATCTCCTGCAGAACGGCGCCGACCTGAGAGCCGTTCAGCAACTGCTTGGCCATGCCGACATATCGACGACACAGATTTACACCCATGTGCTGGAAGAGCGGCTGGTGCGGCTGGTCAACGATCATCATCCGCTTGCCGACTAGGCCTCATATCGCTATGTGAGGACGACATTTCACCGCCCGGAGCCTTGGTTTCAACGGTTCCGCGGTCATTGCCTTCCGACGTATCGGTCCGCCCAAGCATGTACAATTACCTCGATTTCGAAAAGCCGGTGCAGGATCTTGAGCTCAAGATCCTCGAGCTCAAGAAGCTTGCTGAGAACGGCGAGGCGGTCGATGTCGCCGATGAGATCACCAGGCTCGAGAAGCGCTCGCGCGACGCGCTGCGCGAACTCTACAAGGCGCTGACGCCGTGGCAGAAGGTGCAGGTGGCGCGCCACTCCGACCGGCCGCACTGCATCGACTACATCAAGGGCCTGTTCAGCGACTTCACGCCACTCGCCGGCGACCGCAATTTCGGCGAGGACCAGGCGATCGTCGGCGGCTTTGCCCGTTTCCGCGGCGAGCCCATCGCGATTCTCGGCCAGGAAAAGGGTTCGGACACGGCGAGCCGCCTGAAGCACAATTTCGGTTCGGTGCGCCCCGAAGGCTATCGCAAGGCGGTGCGGCTGATGGAACTGGCCGACCGTTTCAAGATCCCGCTTTTGACACTGGTCGACACGGCCGGCGCCTATCCCGGCGTTGGCGCCGAGGAGCGCGGCCAGGCCGAAGCCATTGCCCGATCGACCTCGGCCTGCCTTGGCCTGAAAGTACCGTCCATCTCGGTGGTCATCGGCGAAGGCGGTTCGGGCGGCGCCATCGCGATTGCCACCGCCAACCGCGTCTACATGCTCGAACACGCCATCTATTCGGTGATTTCGCCCGAGGGTGCCGCCTCCATCCTGTGGCGCGACACGACGCGCTCCAAGGACGCGGCGACCAACATGAAGATCACCGCGCAGGATCTTTTGGAACTGAAGGTCATCGACGCCATCATCCCCGAGCCGATGGGCGGCGCCCAGCGCGCGCCCGAAACGGTGATTGCCGCGACCGGCGATCTCATCGCCAAGACGATGAAGGAATTCGCCGGCGCCAACATCGATTTCCGCGAACAGCGCCGCGAGAAATACCTGGCGATAGGCCGCAGCCTCTGACGCCGCTTGGGCGGCGGAACAGGGCTGACGGAAACTGTCTGTCCACCCCAAATGTGGCGGCGATGAGCAGTTTCGCCACAAAAATGCCGCCCCATTCGGTTCAATGAAATCACCGCGGGAGATTGGCCGAGCCTTGCGGTAAGGAATTTTCAAGGTTAACGGGCTTACGGTCCGTCAGTGTTCAGCATGCGGGTGTGGCTGTTTCGAAGCCATTGGCCCGAAAGAAAAGACATAGCCTTATCCATGTTTGCCAAGCTTGCTCGTACTGGAGTTCTTGCCGCCTCGATTGCCGTCGCGGGCTGTAATGATTCGTCGATGAAGGACTTTGCCCCGGAAGCCAACAAGCCGCTGCCCGACAAGATCCTTGCCGATATGAGAGCCAAGGGCATGGTCCGCACCTCTTCGGTAATGGCGCGCATCTTCAAGGAAGAAGGCAAGCTCGAGATCTGGAAGGCCAAGACCAACGGTCGCTACGACATGGTGGCGAGCTACGACATCTGCAAATGGTCGGGCAAGCTCGGGCCGAAATATACCGAAGGCGACCGCCAGGCGCCGGAAGGTTTTTACACGGTTCGCCCGTCGCAGATGAATCCGCGCTCGAATTACCATCTGTCGTTCAACATCGGCTTTCCCAACGCCTATGATCGCGCCAATGGCCGCACCGGCCAGAACCTGATGGTCCATGGCGCCTGCTCTTCATCGGGCTGCTATTCGATGACCGACGCCCAGATCGAGCAGATCTACGCCTTCGGCCGCGACGCCTTCCAGGGTGGCCAGACCGAGTTCCAGATCCAGGCTTTTCCGTTCCGCATGACCGCCGCCAACATGGCGCGCTACCGCAACGACCCTAATTACGAATTCTGGAAGATGCTCAAGGTCGGCTACGACAATTTCGAGGTTACCAAGGTGCCACCGAAAGTCGACGTCTGCGAGAAGCGCTACGTCTTCAACCAGGTCGCTCCCGATGGGCAGACCTTCAATCCGACCGGCCCCTGCCCGGCGACCACGCAGCCGGATTCGCTGAAGAGCGCCTATAACGCCTATCAAAGCACCTATGACGCGGCCTTCAACAGCGCGCTCAAGGCCAGCGTGCCGCCACCCAAGCCGACGATTGCCGGCATCAAGGAAGCCAGCATCGTCTCCGACTGGTCCAAGCGCCGGGCGCGTGGCGAGCGCGTGCCGATCGATCCGCCGTCGCTCAACACCGACGGTTCGGTCACCGAGACGGCGCGCATGGGCCGCATCGATTCGCCCGCCGGTCGCAAGATGGCCGCGCTCGACGCCGAAAAGGCTGCCAAGGAGAAGGCCGAGCGAGAGCGGGTGGCGGCCATAGAAGCGGCAAAAGCGGCGAAGGAAGCCGCCAAGGCGCAAGCGTTGGCCGAAAAGGAAGCTGCCAAGGCGCAAGCCGTGGCTGCGAAGGAAGCGGCCAAGGCCGCCAAGGAAGCTCCGGTTGCCACCGCGACCATCGCGGCTCCGGCGGAGGCCGCGCCGGCAGCCGAGACGCAGGCTGCGAGCGCCGACGAAAGCCGGGTTACGAAGCTGAAGAACAAGCTGCTCGGCATGTTCGGCGGCTGAGGTTTTCACCTTGGCCGAACTGATAGCTATCTACGACCTCAAGGGGCTGAACTGCCCTTTGCCGGTCCTCAAGGCGAAAAAGCGCCTGGCCGGGATGCAGCCCGGCAGCAGGCTCTGGCTCGAAACCACCGACCCTCTGGCTGTTATCGATATTCCTGCCTTCTGCGCCGACAGCGGACATCAATTGATCGAGACGGCGGCGATGTCCGGTGGCCATCGCTTTCTGGTCGAACGCGGCGAATACCAATCGTAGGAGGCTAACGTCCGGCGATCGCCAGCGGATTGTTTTCCAGCGCCGCGCGGTCGGGCGTGTCGACCGACGGCCGGTTGATGAAGGCGGCGAACAGCCGGCGCACATAGTCTTCCGGCATGTCGAGCGTAATCAGCACCAGCCGCGTGCCGCGCTGGCTGTCCGGCCAGAACGGCAATCGCACCGGCGGATGCAGGATCTTCTGGACGCCATGCACGACCAAGGGCCGCGACGGATCCTCCTGCAATTCGATGACGCCCTTCATCCGCAGCAGGTGCTCGCCATGTGTGGAACGCAGGAGATCGAGGAACATCTCGATGGCTGAAAACGGCACCGGCCCGTCATGCACCAGCGAACGGGTTTTTACGCGCTGATCGTGGCGATGGGCATGGTCATGGTCATGATGGTCATGGTGGTGATGATCATGCGTGGCCTCTTCGCCGAGCCAGCGCCGCACGTCGGCGGACTTGGTCGCAGGATTGTAGAGACCGCAGTCGAACAATGCGGCCACCCCGGTTTTCGCCTCCCCGGCATCGAGCAGTCGTGCCCCGGGATTGATCTGCCGCAAGCGCGCGCGCAGCGTGTCGAGGTCGCCGTGATCGGTGGCCAGATCGGCCTTGGAGAGCACGATGCGGTCGGCCACGGCGACCTGCTTGACCGCCTCGACATGCGCATCGAGCGTAGCATTGCCGTTGACCGCATCCACCAGGGTGATGACGCCGTCGAGCCGAAAGGCCTGGACCAGCGCCGGATGGGCCATGATCGACTGCAGCACCGGCGCCGGGTCGGCCAATCCCGTGGTCTCGACGATGACGCGGCCAAGCCGGGCGATACGGCCGGTCTGCAGCCGGTCGACCAGGTCGGCCAGCGTGTCGACAAGTTCGCCGCGCACCGTGCAGCACAGACAGCCGTCGGAAAGCTGGATGATGCCGTCGGAGGCCTGCTCGACCAGCAGATGGTCGATCGCCACCTCACCGAACTCGTTGATGATGACCGCGGTGTCGACGAGCGCCGGATCCTTCAGCAGCCGGTTGAGCAATGTCGTCTTGCCGGCGCCGAGAAAACCGGTCAGCACCGAGACTGGGATCGGGAAACCGCTCATCTGGTTCTGCCTTCTAATTTGAGCATGATCTCTCGCGAAAGCCGGATTTCACTTTTTGGATCGTGCTCTAATTCGCGACCTTGGCCGGCTGGTCGCCTTGCGCGGCGGCACCCACGACTTTCGGGCCCGTGCCGGCGGGTACCGGCTTGTCGGGCCGCCAGGTCGGGATTGGCACGTCGGCATATTCCTGCGCGCCCTCGTCAAGGATCGCCTTCGGCGCCGGACCCGTGGCGCCGCCAAGGCCGACGGCAACCAGTGTCGGCACATGGTCGAGCTTCTCCCGATAGGGCGATTTAGGCTGGTCCTTGGCGGCGGCCGGCGGCGGCGCCTCGGACTGCTCCGCCTTCCTCTTCTTCTTGCAGACTTCGTCATGCATGTCGTTGGGCGAGATCAGATCACCGTAGGGAGCGAGCGTGGTGACGGTGGTGGACCCGGCGGCAGGTGCGTCAAAGCCCTGATCGAGCAATTTGGCCGCGGCTTCGGCGCGGCTGACCGCCGACTTCTCGCCAAGCACGACCGCCACCAGCGTACGTCCGTTGCGGGTCGCCGACCCGATCATGTTGAAGCCCGACGGGCAGACAAAGCCGGTCTTCATGCCGTCGGCGCCGGGATACCGGCCGATCAGGAGATTGTAGTTCGGAATGGCCCTATTGCCGACCGCGAGCCCCTCGATCGAGAACCACGGCGCATATTGCGGGAACTCGCGGCGGATCGCCATCACCAGGATCGAAAGGTCGCGTGCCGTCGTGTACTGGTCGGGCGAGTAAAGGCCGTTCGGGTTGACGAAATGGGTGCCGTTCATGCCGAGCCTGGCCGCCTCGGCATTCATCCTTTCAGCGAAGGCGGCCTGCGAGCCGCCGACATTCTCGCCGACCGCCATGGCGATGTCGTTGGCCGACTTGACCAGCATCATCTTCAGCGCATTGTCGAGCCGCATCACCGAGCCGGGCTTGAAACCCATCTTGCTTGGCGGTTCGCCGGCGGAATGTTTGGTCACCTTGATCGGCGAATCGAGCTGGACTTCTCCGGCCGCGATCGCCCGGAAGGTCACATAGGCGGTCATCAGCTTGCTGAGCGAGGCCGGATACCAGCGCTTGAAGGCATCCTGGTGCTGCAGGATCTGGCCGCTCTTCAGGTCGAAGACCACCACCGGATTGGCCAGCGCTGGCCCAGCCAGGACGGACAGCATGATTGCGCCAGCCGGGAATAGTTTGAGGAAATGCCTGTACCGCATGATCGAATCCGAAATCGCCTCTTGCCCTGATTGCCCCTGGCTCCGTAAGATTTCATTACGTGACCGCCAGCATAAGGATCCGACCCTCAAAAACCGGACCGCATTATTGCGGTGCTATTTACCCTATGTGACGCCAACATGGCAAAGCGCCTGACAATCACAATTGCAAGGCACCCCGCGCCCAATTGCAAACCACCAGGCTGAAGCCGGCTGCACCAACAACGAAATGGAACCATCATGCCGATCCTCAACCGCGCCGCCGAAATGCAGGACGAAGTCGCCGGCTGGCGACGGCATTTGCACCAGACGCCAGAACTGAACTTCGATGTCTTCAAGACGGCGGCCTTCGTCACCGAAAAGCTGAAAGAGTTCGGCTGCGACGATGTGGTGACCGGCCTCGGCAAGACGGGCGTCGTCGGCATCATTCGCGGCCGTCAGGGGGAAGGCCCCACAATCGGGTTGCGCGCCGACATGGATGCACTGCCGCTCAAGGAGATCACCGGCAAGCCCTACGCCTCGACCGTTCCGGGCAAGATGCATGCCTGCGGCCATGACGGCCACACCGCGATGCTGCTCGGCGCGGCGAAATATCTCGCCGAGACGCGCAACTTCACGGGCTCCGTGGCGGTGATTTTCCAGCCGGCGGAAGAAGGCGGCGGCGGCGGAAACGAGATGGTCAAGGACGGCATGATGGAGCGTTTCGACATCGCTAAAGTGTTCGGCATGCACAACATGCCCGGCCTGCCGGTCGGCCAGTTCGCCATCCGTCCGGGCCCGATCATGGCGGCGACGGCCGAATTCACCATCACCGTGAAAGGCCGGGGCGGCCATGCGGCGATGCCGCACGGCACGATCGATCCGATCGTCATCACCAGCCAGTTGGTCGGCGCCTTGCAGACGATCGCCTCGCGCAGCACCGATCCGGTCGAGGCGGTGGTGGTCTCGGTGACCAAGTTCCACGCCGGCGACGCCTACAACATCATCCCGGAATCGGCCGAGATCGCCGGCACCGTGCGCACGCTGAAGAAGGAAGTGGCCAGGAAGTCGGAAGAGCGGATCCGCGCCATCTGCGCGGGACTTGCCACCGCCTATGGCGCGACGATCGAGGTCGACTACGACGCGAACTACCCGGTGACGTTCAATCATGCGGATGAGACGGTCTTCGCCAGCGATGTGGCCGCCGACGTGGCGGGCGATGCCCAGGTGCACCGCGAAATCCAGCCGGTGATGGGCGGCGAGGATTTCTCCTACATGCTGGAAGCCCGGCCTGGAGCCTTCATCTTCATCGGCAATGGCGAGACCGCCGGTCTCCACAATCCGGCCTACGACTTCAACGACGAAGCCATCCCGCACGGCATGAGCTATTGGGTGAAACTGGCGGAGACGGCGCTAGCCGCCTGAGGCCGGTCATATAGAGCGCCGGCCGAATTGCGTTCGGCCGGCCCTCTTGGCGAAACGATCCGAAGCGGCTATGTGTCGGGCCGCGTGGTCCCGTAGCTCAGTAGGATAGAGCGGCAGATTCCTAATCTGTAGGTCACAGGTTCGATTCCTGTCGGGATCACCATGCTTTCAATTTTACGATGGCTACGTGCAGTAAGCTGCCCGGTTGGCGACCCGCTTTCTACACGTCACTTGCCGACATAGGCGGCCAATTCATCGGGCGTCCCCATCGGGAATGCCTGCTTGAGGTAATCGAGGAACGCGGACACCCTAGCGCTTAGCAGCCGCCTGGACGGGTAGAGCGCCCACAAGGTGATGTCGCCTCCCTCGACATCACCCCAATGGATCAGCGAGCCGTCGGCTATGTCGTGACTGACAAGCGACACGGGGAGGCGGCCCGCACCGACCCCCGCTCGCACCGCACCCCGGACCATGATCAGCGATGACAGGGTCAGAACTGGCTGGATCGCGATAGTTGCCCGGCCAGTGGGCGTCTTCACGGCCCAGATCGGTCGATCGCCGGCCGTGCGCACGACCGCGGGAGCGGGGTGGTGTCCGGGCGGCCGCGCGAGGTCAGGGCTTGCCACGACCACCAGCCGATCGCGCAGGAAGACTCGTCCGACGAGGCTGTCATCCGGATCGGGATTGACCCTGATCACCAGATCAAATCCCTCCTCGATCATGTCGACGGAGCGGTCTTCCGTCGACACATCGAGCCTCACTTCCGGATACTTCAGCGCGAACCCGGCGGCGATCTTTCCCATCGCGGTCTGCGAAAAAACCAGTGGCGCGCTGATCCGCAACCTGCCTCGCGGCCTTTCACCTCCCGAGGAGATCGCTGCGGCTGTCTCGTCGAGTTCGGTAAGCAGCCAGCCCGCACGTTCGTACAGCGCGCGTCCTTCCTCCGTCAGCTTGAGCATGCGTGCGCCGCGTTCGAACAGGCGCAGACCAAGGCTGGCCTCAAGCTCCGCGACCCGACGCGACAGCGTCGCCTTAGGGCGAGCGGCAGCGCGGGCGGCACGCCCGAAGCCGCCGTGGCGCGCCACGATGACGAAATCAGCGAGAGCAACCAGATCCATGTGTTCCACCAGTGATACGCTGCGTTCAAATATCACACCTATTGGCCCATGTGTGAACCACTCATATTGGGATCGTCAAGCAACCCAACTCGGAGAAACAATCATGACTATCCTCGTTACCGGCGCCACTGGCCGTGTCGGCCGCCAAGTCGTCCAGCAGCTCGTCAAGCGCGGCGCCGATGTGCGCGTCCTCGTTCGCGACATCTCGAAGGCTGACTTTCCGGCCATTGTAGAGGTCGTGCAAGGCGAACTGCTCGATATCGACTCGCTGCGCAAAGCGTTTGCCGGCGTCAACACACTGTTCCTGCTCAACGCGGTGTCGGGGGACGAATTCACCCAGGCGCTCATCACCCTGAACATTGCCCGCGAGTCGGGCGTCGAGCGGGTTGTCTATCTGTCGGTGATCCACAGCGATCGTTTCGTCAACGTGCCGCATTTCGCCGTGAAGTCCGGCGCGGAGCGGATGATCGAACAGATGGGCTTCAGCGCCACTATCCTGCGCCCGGCCTACTTCATCGACAATGAACTCATGATCAAGGATGTCATCTTCAACCATGGCGTCTATCCGATGCCGATCGGAGCCAAGGGCATCGCCATGGTCGACGCCCGCGACATTGCCGAGGTCGCAGCCGTCGAGCTGGTCCGTCGTGACCAGGCCCCGGGTAAGCTGCCGATCGAAATCATCAATCTGGTCGGCCCCGATACGCTGACTGGCTCGGATGTAGCGGCGATCTGGTCGGATGTCCTGGGCCGCCCGATTGCCTATGGCGGCGATGATCCTACCGGGTTCGAGCAGAATCTAGCGAACATCATGCCCAAGTGGATGGCCTATGAAATGCGCCTGATGGCCGAGCGCTATGTCGCCGACG
Organism: Mesorhizobium sp. B2-3-15; assembly: GCF_006442875.1. Taxonomy (NCBI): domain Bacteria; kingdom Pseudomonadati; phylum Pseudomonadota; class Alphaproteobacteria; order Hyphomicrobiales; family Phyllobacteriaceae; genus Mesorhizobium; species Mesorhizobium sp. B2-3-15. The sequence continues at coordinate 135,343 of NZ_VFVO01000010.1, forward strand.
GCATGCTTCCTGGGGCTGGCGACGTCGAGCGTTTGACAGGGATCCTGGGCCGCCCGCTGCACTCCTATCGCAACTTCGCGAATGAGCTTGCAGCATCGGTCTGAGGCCAACCGCATTCGCGCTCAGCTTCAAGCAGCTGGTAGTTCTATGGCTGGAATCAATCCTACTTGGGCTTGTCGCTCGGCGTCCATTTGAAGTGGTCGCCGTCTTTCTCGATCTGCCCAATACCGGGGAACGGAAAGTGCGGTGCGAAGATCATCTCGTGGTCCTTGGCCAGCGTGGCCAAGGTCCTGGCCCTGTTCTGCTCACCTTCCGGTTTGTCGCCGTCGAAGGCCACGGCCCAGTCCGGCTTGGCGAGCGAGATGATTGAGCTGTGCACCGTGTCGCCAATATCGAACAGCCGTTCTTTTCCGGACTTTATCTGATAGCCGACATGGCCGGGTGTGTGTCCCTTGAGCGCCACCGAGGTGATGCCAGGCGCGACCTCGGCGCCGGCCTTGAACGGTTTCACATGGTCGGCAATGACCTTGATGATATCGGCCGCATCCTTGTTGGACTTGGCAAAATCCCACTCCACGTCAGACATCCTTATCGTGGCGTTGGGAAAAGCCAGTTTGTCGTCCTTGACCAGCCCTCCAATGTGGTCGGGATGAGAATGGGTGATCAATATCTCGCTGACGTCAGCGGGTTTGATGCCGGCCTTGGCCAGGCTGTCCTGCAGCGCGCCGCCGACACCCGTGTCGATCAACACGACACTGGTCTTCGATTTGACCAGTAGGGCGTCGACGCTCAGCGTGATGGTATCGGTCGGCGCTCCCGCCGCCTTGAGCAGCTCGCCGACTTCCGCGGGGCTGTGATCGAGGCCGAAGGTCTTGCCGTCGTTGGGCTTGACGAACTGGGCGTCGTGCAGGGCGACGATGTCGAGTGTGCCAAGTTTGAATGACTTGGCATCCGGCTGCTGCGCCGGCATCTGCGCCATTGCCAGCCCGTGATCGAGCAGCATCAAGGTCGTTGTGGCCAACAGCCTGGTGGAATTGAACCTTGTCATGCGGGTATCCTCTGGCCGCGGAGGCGCGACCGTACCGGGAAGACAGCTGGTGCGGCGGACAATTCCGGGGTTGGCCGATCACAAATTCGCTAGGGATATAGGTCTCGGGCACGGTCCGGCAATGGCGACCCGTCGCCGATAGCCCCTTCCTGGGACGGCTCGGCAGGCTGGGCATGGCGCATAGCCCAGAGGGCCCTATTCGTCCGCGCTCAGTGTCGGCTCACTTCGCCTGGACCATCGGCGACGCCCACGCGATGACGGTAGACCATTTCCCAGCCCTTCCAGCCCGTGAACAGAAGAATGAGAACCACGATCAGCGAGAGGACCAGGCCGGTGGGTACCACCGCCGTCTCGCCATGGGCATAGCGAGAGTACCAGTTGTAGAGTTCGATCAGGACGACGAGCACATTGCCGCCGGCGTGGAGCCACGCGTCACGCAAATTGCGGATTTGAACATCGCCAAGGACATCGGTCAGCCCGGCAAGAGCTGCCAAGGCGGCCATTATCAGGCCCGCCCCAAGCAGCCAGAGACTGGCGGTCATCCATCCCGGATTGCCTGTTCGCCAGAAGATCAGGTCGCAAACGAAGGTGGCGACGAAGAAAGCGATCGGGAAGGGGATCAGCATGGGATGGATCGGGTGGCCGCCAATGCTTGCCGTGCTTTGCGGGTTGCGGGCCATGGTAATGCCTCCAAAGGCAGTCGCGCGCGACTGCGGTGCATCTCTGAAAGACAGTGTGACGTAAAACGCCGGCTGCAGCTGAATGTTCCACAACCCAAAGCGGCAGAGCTCCGAAGCGGAAAGGCGCGCGGGAACAAACCGGTCAGGTGGCGGAGCTGGTTGAGTGAAGTCGTGGGCGGATAGCTTGCCGCAATAGGCGCAAAGCAATCCGGGCTTACCCGCCATGGCGAATCATGGCGGGCTTGCTTCGGCTGTGATCGGGCCGGCTCAGCCGACCCGCACGACAAAATGCTTGGTCACCGGCTCGATGATCTTCCAGGTGCCCTTGAAATCGGCTTCCACCACGAAGGCGTCGCCGGGGCCGACCTCGACCGGCGTGCCGCCGTCGGGCGTGATGATGATGCGGCCGGCAATCATGTGCACGAACTCATAATCGGTGTAGGTCGCATGATAGGTGCCTGGCGACGCCCGCCAGGTTCCCGATATCACCTTGCCATCCGAAGTCGTGTGCTGGACGGCGGTCTGCATGGTCGGTTGGCCCTCGACCGCGATCCAGCCAGGCAGATCGCCGGCTTCCGCGTGCTCGACCGCGCCGAATTTCAGGATGGTCTTGTTCGTCATGCCGGGCTCCGTTTGCTTCATGTGTGCTGCGGGTCGGATAGCCGATGCACATGACGGGAGCAATGCCGTGCCGTGCGAAACAGGCGCGGCCGCGCATTCGGGCTGACCGGCGCGGAGCTGGAGTGGTTATGGCTTGTGCCGTGCCGAGACCAGCTCTGCCTTGCGTTGCGCCGTCTCCAGCCCGAGGCCGATGAAAGCGCGCGCGTGCTTGGCGAGCGCCATGTTGTCGGTCCACAGATTGCGCCAGATCGCCGTCTTCTTCGACAGGTTCTCGTCGACGATCTCCGAGGAGAAGGATTCGAAGCTGAGATCGTCGGCATAGCCGATTGCGGTCAGCGCATCGAAAATCCCCGCGAAATCGATGTTGCCGGTGCCGAGGAAGCCGCGATGGCTTTCGCCGATATGGACATAGCCGATCTTGGCCGCGGCGTGGCGGATGGCGAGCCCGACATCGGCTTCCTCGATGTTCATGTGGAACGTGTCGAGATGCAGGAAGATGTTGTCCGACCCCGTGTCCTCGATGAAGGCCAACCCTTGCGCGGCGGTGTTGAGCAGGTTGCTTTCGAAGCGGTTGACGATTTCGAGGTTGAGCGTGACGCCGGCTGCCTTCGCCGTCTCGGCGACCTTTGCCAGCGTTGCCGCGCTGCGGTTCCATTGATCGCGTGTCGGTGCCTCGATCTGCAGGCCATGGCTGGTCGAAAGAATGCCGGCGACCTTGCTGCCGCCAAGGTCGCGCGTCAGCGCGACGGTGTCGCTGAGGATCTCGACGCCGCGCGCGGCGATCGCCTTGTCGGCGCTCGAAATATCGCCGTCACCAGGCAATCCGATGCTGATCGCGACGCCGAGACCAAGATCGGCGATGCGTTTGGCAAGCCCGTCAATATCGACATTGGCGGGGTCGAGATAGGAGAATTCGATCAGGTCGAAACCGGCCTCCCTGGTATTGGCCAGCGTGCGTTCGAGCTCGTTCTGCGCCGAGCTTGCCGACCAGACGAAGGAATGGATTCCGATGCGCGACATGATCGTCTCCGGTTAAAGCAATTCCACGAAAAGCGTGTGGCGGTTTTCCGTCCGGAATTGCGTAAAACAAAGAGTTAAGCGGCGAGGAGAATGGTGCGGCCGGATCGCGCCGGCCGCACCGGCCTTGGGAGGCTTAGCGGGCCGCGGTCCAGCCCTTGTAGTCCTTCAGGTTCTCGGCCGTGATCAGCTTCGGGTCGAGCAGTACGGTGGCCTCGGCCGGCTTCTTGCCGGCGAGCAGGTCGGCCGCCATGGTGAGCGACTGGCCGGCCATCACATAGGGATCCTGCGAGGCCGAGGCCTTGATCATCGATTTGCCGGAAGAAAGTTCCTTCTCGATATCCGGCGCGCCGTCGACCGCGGTGAAGATGAACTCCGAACGGTTGAGCTGCTTGGCGGCGAGCTCCGCGCCGATCGCCGTCGGATCGTTGATTGCGAACACCGCGTCGATCTTGTCGAAACGGGTGAGCAGCGACTGGAACACTTTCAAGCCGCCATCGCGGGAGCCTTCGGCGTTCTGGTCGTCGGACAGGATCTTGATGTCGGGATGCTGGGCAAGCACGTTCTTGCAGCCTTTCACCCGTTCCAGGATCGACGACGACGCCGGCCCGTTGAGGATGACGTAGTCGCCCTTGCCGCCGGTGTGGTCGACCAGGTATTGGCAGGCTTCCTCGCCGGCCTTGACGTTGTTGGTCATCACCGTGACGTCGGCACCGGGCGCCGAAACGTCGAAAGCCGCGACGATGATGCCGGCGGCCTGCGCCTTCTTCACCGCCGGAGCGATCGCCTTGGCATCGACCGCGTTCAGCATGATCACGTCGACGCCGGCGGCGATGAAGGAATCGACCTGCGAGACCTGCTTGTTGAGGTCGTAGTCGGCCGATACCGACGTCACCTCGACCTTCGGATTGATCTTCCTGGCCGCGTCCTCGATGCCCTTGATGGTGGCGACAAAGAAGGGGTTGCCGAGCAGGCCGACCGAGATGCCGACCTTGTTGAGGTCCTTGGCCGATGCCGGCGCGATGGCGACGGCCGCAAGGGCGGCGCCGCAGAGCAGTTTGGCGATGGTCTTCATTACACTTACTTCCTCCTGATGCCCCGCGCCTCTCACGGTGCGTTACACAAGCCGGTCGTTGATGCCGGCGACTAGGTCACTCACGTTCTTGCCCCTGCCTGGAGCCGGTAGCGGTCGAGGGCGACCGCCACGATGATGACCAATCCCTTGATGATGTACTGCCAGATGTCAGAGACACCGGCCAAGATGAGGCCGTTGGAGAGCACCGCGATGATCAGGCCGCCGATCAGCGTGCCCCAGATCGAGCCGACGCCGCCGACGAAACTGGTGCCGCCGAGAATGACGGCGGCGATGGCGTCGAGTTCGTAGCTTTGCCCGAGCTGCAGGCCGTTGGCGGCGTAGAGCCTTGCCGCCGACATGGCGCCGCCAAGGCCGGCCAGCAGGCCGGAAACGCCATAGACGAAGAGCAGCACCAGCGGCACCTTGATGCCGGTCAGTCGAGCTGCCTCGGCGTTGCCGCCGACGGCATAAATCCAGGTGCCGAGCACCGTCCGCTTCAGCACCAGCCAGGACAGCACCACCACCGACAGGGCAATGACGACGAGCCAGGGAATGCCGAGTACCGAGCCGTTGCCGATGAAGTCGAACGGCAGGTCGGAGTTGAACACCGTCGTGTCCTGCCCGAGCAGGCGGGCAATGCCGCGCACGGCTGTCAGCGAACCCAGCGTGACGATAAACGGCGGAAGCCTGATATAGGCGATGAGCAGCCCGTTGATGAGCCCGAAGCCGAGCCCCGCCAGGATGGCCGCCGGCACGCCGAGCAGGCCCCAGTCCGGCACCAGCGACACCAGCACCGCCACCATCGCGGCCGCCGCGAGGATAGAGCCGACCGACAGGTCGATGCCGCCGGTCAGGATGACGAATGTCATGCCGGCGGCAAGCACGATGTTGATCGACGATTGCTGCGTGACGATGAGCAGGTTGGTGCCGGTGAGGAAGCGCGGGTTGATGAACTGGAAGCCGGCCGCCAGCAGCACCAGCACGGGCAGCATGCCAAGGGCGGCAAATGTGGTGCGCAGCCGCCGGCTCCCGACCGCCGCCTGATCCACACTCTTCGTCGCGGTCGTCCTGTCTGTCATCGCTGAGACGCTCCCGTCGCAAGTTCCATGATCGCTTCCTGACGAAGCGGCTCGCCTTCGGATGCCGTCACCTCGCCTGATATGGCGCCGTCGCGCATCACCAGCACGCGGTCGGCGACGCCGATCACCTCGGGCAATTCGCTTGATATCATCAGGATGGCGATGCCCCGGTTGGCGAGATTGTCGATCAGCCGATAGATTTCCGATTTGGCCCCGACATCGACGCCGCGGGTCGGCTCGTCGAGGATGACGACCTTCGGCTCGGTCTCCAGAAGGCGCGCGAGCAGCACTTTCTGCTGGTTGCCGCCCGACAGCGAGCCGGCATTGGCCTGCGCCGAGTTGGTGCGGATCGACAGGTCGGCAATGGCCTTTGCCGCACGCCTGTCGGCGGCCGTGAAATCGCGAAGGCCGCCGGCCCGCGCGTCCCTGACAAGTACGCCCATGCTGATGTTGTCCGAAATGGACATATCGAGGAACAGGCCGAGTTCCTTGCGGTCCTCGGTGAGGTAGGCGATGCCGGCATCGAGCGCCTCGCGCGGCGAGCCGATGGTTATGGGCTTGCCGTCGAGCTCCATCGTGCCAGCGCTGCGTTTGTCGGCGCCGAAGATCAGCCGGGCAAGCTCCGTGCGGCCCGAGCCGACGAGGCCCGCCAATGCCAGCACCTCGCCGTGATGGAGATCGAACGAACAGTTCTTCAGCAGGTGCGCGTCGGACATGCCGCGCACCGAGAGCGCGATGGCGCGTTTTCCGTCTGGAGGGCGATGATCCTTCTTGTAGAAGGCGGAGAGATCGCGGCCGACCATCATCGACACCAGGCGCGAGGCGTTGAGGTCGGCGCGCTCGAGCGTACCGACATAGCCGCTGTCGCGCAGCACGCTGACGCGGTCGGCAAGTTGGTAGACTTCCTCCATGCGGTGGCTGATGTAGATGATGGCGATGCCTTGCGCCTTCAGCGTCGCGATCACCTCGAACAGACGGTCGGTCTCGCGCGAGGTGAGCGATGTGGTCGGCTCGTCCATGACGATGATGCGCGCATTGGTCGACAGCGCCCGTGCGATCTCGACCAGTTGGCGCTCGCCGAGCGACAGGCCTGAGACCAGTGCACGCGCCGAGAAGGAGACACCGAGCCGATCGACGATCTCTGCGGCGCGCCGGTTGCACTGGTCGCGGTCGACGATGCCGAAACGGCGCGGCTCGTTGCCGAGGAAGATGTTCTGCGCCACGGTCAGATTGGGCGCCAACGACAGTTCCTGATAGATCACCGCGATGCCGGCAGCACGCGCCTTGATCGGATCGCCCGTCGCGGCGGGCGCACCATCGATCAGGATCTCGCCGCCGGGATCCGGCCGATAGGCGCCGGACAGCACCTTCATCAGCGTTGACTTGCCGGCGCCGTTCTCGCCCATCAGCGCATGCAGTTCGCCGGCGTGGACGCTGAGCGAGACGTCCTGCAGGGCACGGATCGCGCCGAAGGTCTTCGAGATGTGGCGCATCTCCAGCACCGGCTGGCGCGCCGCTAGCGTCCGCACCGCCGCGCTCATCGTGCACCACCCGCCGCCTTGGCGGCGGCACCATGCCGGGCAATGAGATCGCGCCAAGCGTCGCGATAGCCGGCAAGCCCGCCGAATCGTGTCGCCCGCACCGGCTCCGGCGGCTCGGCGGCGAAGTCGCGCCCCACGCTCTCGAAGGCGAGCGCGGCGGCACCCGTGGCGCTGCCTTCGAGCGAAGCACCTTGCAGGAAACCCTGGCCGGGACGCAGCTGCGCCAGCAACCCGGCGAGCAAGCCGCCAGTGTTCAGCCCGCCATCGACGATGACGGTATTGTCGGAATGGATGAGGTCGAGGCAGAGATCGATCATTAGCGCCACATAGAGCAGCGCCACGGCAGCGCGTTCACCAGCATCGGGCATGCGCCCGGCCAACCGGCCGGGGCGATCCGGCATCGGCCCGCCCGCCGCGAAGCTCGGCAGCGCCATGAGGCCGGCATCGATCGCCTGTTGGATCGAGCGATGCGGGATCGCGCCTTGCCAGTCGCAGCTTATGACGGCGAATTCGCGCCCGCCCATGAAGCGGATGGTCGGCACTGGACCACCGTCGACATCGACATTGACCAGCATGTCGCGCTCACGGTCGAGCGCTTCGAGCGGACAGTCGGGGTTGAGCACGACGACCCAGGTGCCGGTCGACACGACAGTCAGCGGGCCGAGCTCCTGGCGACGATAGGCATGCAGCGCCGCATTGGAGTCGTGAACGCCGTTGTGGATGGCGACCGGGCGCCCGGCACCACCGAAGCGCTGCTCGCCGATGACGGCGCCGGCACGTTCGAAAGCCGGCATCTGGCCACGCCAGCCCTCGGCGTCGACCAGCGAGGAGAAATCACGTTTGCGCGGGGCCCACAAATGCGAATGGCAGCCGAGATAGGAGACCTCGCAGACCGGCCGGCCGCCAAGGCGCCAGCTCCAGTATTGGGGATAGCCGAGGATCCATTTCGCCGCCGCGAACGCATCGGGATCGACTTCCTGCAGCCATAGCATGTGACGGCCATAGTTGAAGCCGAGCGGCAGGCGGGGAGAGAACGTCTCGCCGAAATCCGGGATGCGGCGGTCGATCCGCGCCGCGATTTCGGCCGGTGGCTCCTGTTCGTAGTCGAGGATCGGATGGGTCAGCGCCTTGTCGTCGACAAGAGCGAAGGTACAGCCATGGCCCGACACCATCACCCCTTCGACACCATGGTTTTCGACCGCGTCGGCGACGGCACCGAACGCCCAGCCATGGAGGGCGGCCTCGTCGAGCACGCTGAAGCCGCCTTGGCGCGCCCATTTCGGTTGCGTCCGGCGCTCGTCGAGAATGCGTCCGTCCTGGCCGAAGACGAACAGCTTCGAATTGGTCTTGCCGAAGTCGAGAACTGCCACGTTCACGCGAGGGCTCCCGAGGTTGAAGCGATCCGCACCATGACGCCGGCATCCTCCAGCATGCGCGCATCGGCATCGGAGAGCCCGTCATCGGTGACCAGCGTGCCGATGCGCGACAGCGGCAGCGCGACGTTGCGCGCGTGGATCGACAGCTTGCGGCTGTCGGCCAGCACCACGATCTGGTCGGCGCACAGGCTGAGCTCGACGATGGACCGCACCAGCAGCGGATGCGATTCCAGCAGCCCTTCCTGGTTGAGCCCCTGTGTGCCGAGAAAGAATTTCGAGGCATAGAAGGACGTCGCCTGGGTCGGCGAATGGATGATGCCGGGTTCACGGTGCAGGTCGCCGCCGGCAACCGTCAGGCTGCAATGGCCATGGTCGCTGAGATAGGCCGCGAGCGGCATCGAATTGGTGTAGAGCCGGATGTTGCGGTCGGCGAGCTTGACGCCGAGATGGAAGCAGGTCGAGCCGCCATGGACGATGACCGCGTCGCCATCGCGCACCATGGTCGCGGCGACCGCCGCGATCTGCCGTTTGGCCTCGACGGCAAGGTCGCGGTTCTCGTCATAGGGCCGGGCATAGGCGACGCCCGCATGCGAGGCGCCATCGAGCGCCGAAATGCCGCCATAGACCTTGCGGGCCTCACCGGCCTCGTCGATCCGGTCGATATCGCGCCTGACCGTCGCCGCCGAAACGCCGAGCCGCTCCTGCAACTCGCGCACGGAGGCAAACGGGCGATCCCGCAGCAATTCGACGATCTGACGCTGGCGGCCGAGGTCGCTCAACCTTTCCTCCCTGACGCCATTTCTATGGCAATTGGTGCAACTTACTCAACATTAGTTGGATTGCAAGCCGCTTTTGACGATAGTAGATCACTATTGACGCAGATCACTCACATCTGCGATACCAACGCCAACACCGGTCCCGACGACGGGATTTTGTGCAAGCGTTGGAGAAAAGGGCCATGGCAACCCAAGCTGATGCACAGGAACTGGCCGCCTTGCGGGCGCTTTCGGCCAGCATCGGGCTGAACCCGCACATGACGCAGGCGGCGGGCGGCAACACCTCGCTGAAGGCCGGCGACACGCTGTGGATCAAGGCCTCGGGCACCTGGCTGAAGGACGCGCTCAGCGACGACATTATGGTGCCGGTGGCGATGGCGCCGCTGCTGGAGGCCGTCGACCGGCGCGACCCGGCCGCCGACAAGCCACAGGCTTTCGCCATCGAAGACCTCAATCCGCGTGGCCTGCGTCCGTCGATCGAGACCACGGTGCATGCCTTGATGCCGCAACGCGTGGTTCTGCACGTCCACTGCGTCGACACGATTTCGCTGGCCGTGCAAGCCGATGGCGAGGCCGAGGTCGCCAAGCGGCTGGGCGGCATCGAATGGGCCTGGGTGCCCTATTTCCGGCCGGGCTTGCCGCTCGCCCGTGGCATTGCCGAGAGATTGCGACCCGGCGTCGACGTACTGATCCTTGGCAATCACGGACTGGTGGTCGCCGCGGAAACCGTCCCCGACGCACAGGCCTTGCTGCACCGCGTCCGGTCGCTGCTGGCGCGGCCGGCGCGCGCGACCGCCGCACCCGACATCGCCGCCCTGACGACGCTAGCCGGCGACTACCGGTTACCGGCGGATATCGAAGCGCATGCTGTCGCGATCGATGCGGAAAGCCTGCACATGGCCGAGGCCGGCAGCCTCTATCCGGACCATGTCATATTCCTTGGCCAGGGCTCGGTCCTGGCGAGGCCGGGCGAGGACGTGGCCGGCGTCGTCGCGCGGCTCGGCGCGGCGCCACCGGCGATCCTGTTTCCCGGCGCCGGCGTGCTGATGCGCGGCGACGCCAGCGCCGGTGCCGACGCCATGCAGCGTTGCCTGGCCGACGTGACCGCGCGCGTCGATGGCAAGGCGCGGCTGAACTATCTCACGGCCGCCGAGAATGACGAACTGGTCAACTGGGACGCCGAGCAGTATCGCCAGAAGCTCAACGCCGCCGGCACGGCCTGACAAGGAACGGACGACATGACGCCACTTGTCGTCGGCATCGACATCGGCACCTCCGGCGCCCGCGCGGTCGCCATGCGCCAGGATTTTTCCATTGCCGCCCAATCCGCCGTGCCTCTCGACAGGTTCGGCCCGAACCCCCGCGATCCCCGCACATGGTGGCAAGCGGTCCAGGCGGCGCTGGCCGGGCTGCTTTCAAGCATAGACCGTGCCACGGTCCGCGCCATCGCCGTCGACGGCACATCGGGCACGCTGCTGCCGGTCGACACTGATGGGCGGCCCCTGGCCGAGCCGCTGATGTACAACGACAAGGTCGATGACGGAGACATCCTGGCCATCGTCGCCCGCGAGGCGCCGGAAACGAGCGCCGCCCACGGGCCGACTTCAGGCCTCGCCAAGGCGCTCCGATTCCAGCGTCTGCCCGGCATGGCGGCCGTGCTCCACCAGGCCGACTGGATCGCCGGCAACCTGTCCGGACGCTTCGACGTCAGCGACGAGAACAATGCGCTCAAGACCGGCTATGACGTCGAGGCTCGCCGCTGGCCGGATTGGATCGCGGCCACCGGCATGCGCATGAATTTACTGCCTGATGTCGTCGAGCCGGGCGAGGTCAGCGGCACGCTTACCACGGCCGCCGCCGCGCTTTTCGGCTTGCCGCGCGATGTGGTTGTGGTTGCCGGCACCACGGACGGCTGCGCCTCATTCCTGGCGACGGGCGCTACGGCAGCCGGCGACGGCGTCACCGCATTGGGTTCCTCGCTGACCATCAAGATCCTGTCCGACCGGCCGATCTCGGCGCCGCGCTTCGGCATCTACAGCCATCGTCTTGGCGACACCTGGCTGGCCGGCGGCGCATCGAATTCCGGTGGCAAGGTGCTGGCGCGGCATTTTCCGCTCGCGCGGATCATCGAGCTCAGCACCATGATCGACCCCGCGACCGAGACCGGCCTCGACTATTATCCGCTCGCCACATCGGGCGAACGCTTCCCGATCGCCGATCCGGCGCTCCCCCCGCGCCTCGTCCCGCGCCCGGCGGATGATGCCGACTATCTCAAGGCGATGTTCGAAGGCATGGCCGCGATCGAAGCGCTCGGCTATCGCCGGCTTGGCGAGCTCGGCGCGCCGGCGCTGACTTCGGTGCGCAGCGTCGGCGGCGGCGCGGCAAATCCGGCGTGGAGCGCGATCCGGCAGCGTAAGCTCGGCGTTGCGTTCTTGCCGGCTTTGTCGGACGAGGCCGCTGCCGGAGCGGCGCGCCTGGCGTTGAAGGGTGCGAACGAGGCGGGGCTGCTATGAGCGGGAAACTGGCTGAACGCCTCGACGGCATCGGACCGCTGGAGGAGCGCTACCAGGTCTTCCTGGTCGACCAGTTCGGCGTGCTGCATGACGGCTCGGCCCCCTATCCCGGTGCGGTGGTGGCCTTGGCGGCACTGAAGCGCGCCGGAAAGACCGTGGTGCTGGTCTCCAACTCCGGCAGGCGCGCCAAGCCCAACGAAGACCGTTTGCTGAGGCTCGGCTTCGAGCCCGGAAGCTGGGATCATTTCGTTTCCTCCGGCGAGGTGGCGTGGCGATCCTTCCACGAAATGGCGGCGACCGGAGCGTTGCGCCCCGGCACGAACTGCCTGTTGATCAGCCGCGATAATGACCGCACAGCGATCGAGGGCCTGCCTTTTGTATTGACCGGAACCGGCGATACCGCCAACCTGGTACTGATCGCGGCCAGCGAGGGCGACCGCTACGACCTCGAGCATTATCGCCGCTTGCTGGCCCCGGCGGCGGCGCGAAAAGTGCCATGCTTCTGCACCAATCCCGACAAGATCATGCTGACGGCGGTCGGGCCCCGCTTCGGCGCCGGCGAGATCGCCGATCTTTACGAGAGCCTGGGCGGCAGCGTCACCCGCATCGGCAAGCCCGGCCCGGCGATCTTCGAAGCGGCGCTCGCGCTCGCCGGCGAACCAAAGCGCGGCAGCGTGGTCTGCGTCGGCGACAGCGTCGAACACGATATTGCAGGCGGCAATGGCGTCGGCATCGCGACGGCACTGGTGATGGGTGGGATATTGGCCGACACGCCTGACCTCGCCGCTGTCTTCGATGAGCATAAGGCCTGGCCGGACTATACGATGGGGTCCTTCAGCTTTCGCTGACCGCCGCCAGAATCCGCCTTGCACTCTCCTCGTCGGTGATCAGGATTGTGGGCGCAATCAGGTTCATTGCGCCGAGCAGGGCGTCGGTCTTCTCCGCGCCGCCGGAGGTCAGAATGCGGATTGGCGCCTTGCGCAGCCGGTCGACATCCACCGACATCACATGGTTGTTGACGGGATGATCGACCAGATCGCCATTGCGGTCGTAGAAGTGGAACAGGAGGTCCCCGACGGCGCCGCGCGCCAGCAGCGCCTCCCGGTCCGCTTCCCTGAGGAAGCCGCCGCGCGAGAAGGTGGTGGCCGAAGCGATCCCGCCGACACTCAGCAGAACGGCGTCGAGCGCGTCGGCCATTTCAAAAACCTCCTGCAGGCCGCAGCGTTCGATCAGCGCGATCTTGGTCTCGACGCTGTCGACGACGGCTGGCGTCGGCATCAGATAGCCGTCGCCCTGGAAGATCTGGGCGAAGCGCCAGGCGAACTCGGCCGGGTTGACCCGGCGCGCGACGCCGACGCCGCCAAGCAGCGAAATCACCTTGAAATCGGTCAGCGATTTGGCGCTGATGAACGGCAAGGTGTGGAACAGCGTATTGCCCCAGCCGACACCGACCTGCATGCCGGATTTCATAGCGTCGGACAGGAACATGCCGGTCTTGGCGGCTATTGCCGGGATCGGATCGGCACTGGCCGCTGTCAGCGGCGCCACCAGCGCCTGCTGGAGGCCGAAGGTCTTTTCCAGCGCGCGCTCCAGCCGCACGATCTCTAGAAGCTCGCTCTCGATGGTGATCTTGACCTCGTTGCGCGACCGCGCCTCCGCCAGCATGCGCACGATGGTGACGCGGCCGACGCCGAGCACATCGGCGATCTCGTTCTGCGTCATCTGCTCGACGAAATACATCCAGGCGGCGCGGATCCTGAGGCGGTCCGTGCGGCTCTCGCTGACGATCTGCTCGGTCGCTTCCGCTCCTGCCCGCCTTTCGTCGGTCCGCCTTTCCTCGGGCCGTCTTTCCACGATTTGTCGTCCCCTGGCCAATCATCCCTCCCCCGCGGCGGACGAGTGCGCCGTCGCCGATTCTGCATGCTGGTCTAGTATCGCCTATTGATCTACCAATCGATAGGAACAATGTAGAGTCGGTGGTGCCCGTCGCAGGTGGCGCCGCACGGCACATTCGAGGCTAACCGCGATGCTCCGACAAATCTCCGAAGATGTCCGCGTCAACCTCAAGGACCGGCTGCGGGAAGTCCGCGACATCATCCGCCAGAGCCGCCATGACGGCGCCAGCGAGGCCAGCCTGCTGCGCGAAGCAACCAGCCATCTGCCGCCATTTCCGGGCAAAGGCATCGAAGGCCTGCTCAGCCACGCCGCGAGTGCCGTCGACGAAGCGCTGTCGATCGCCGAATCCTTCGTCCCGCACGAGCGCCCGATAAGAGTGGACGGAACGACCGTAAAAGGCCTCGCCACCTATTTCCCGGCCGGTGACGAAGACCAGCAATTGAGCGCCGAGCGCCTGTTCCGGCGCGACATGTACTATCTGACCAAGGCAGTGCTTGCCGGGCTGAAGATCGACCACGTCCGTATCCATGAAGCCGGGTTCGCCGCCGTCCACGCGGCCATGCGCAAGCGCCATGGCGAATTGTTGGCTGCGCTGGCCGCGCCGGGTGCCGGACTGCAGGCCATCGCGGCCATCTGCGCGGCACTGCTGGTCGAGTTGCTCAACCAGCGTCCGGTCCGCTTTGGCGAAGCCGCGCCGGAAGCGAGCGCTGCTGGCGGCCAGGCGCTCGACATAAGCTGCCTGGCGCCGGTCGTCCTGGCCTGCGGCCTGGCGACCACCGGTCGTGACGGCGCGCCGGAGCCCGACATGCTGGAAATCGCGATTCTGGCGGCCGACATACGTCATGAGCGCATTGCCCAAGCCTGCGCCAAGGCGAGCCCGGTCGATGAATTGGCACCTGTGTTCGCCACCTTGCTTGCGCATCTGCCGTAAGCTCCAGCGGCGATTGCGGGAACTACTCCCCGGCTGCCATCGCCGTGATCGTCTTCTTGACGCGCTGGATCGAGGCCGGGCTCATCGACAGCTCGGTCAGGCCCATCTCCAGGAAGGCCGGAATGAGATCCGGCCGGCCCGCCGCTTCGCCGCACATGCCTACCATGATGCCGGCGGCGACGCCGGCCTTGGCCGTCAGCTCGATCGCCGACATGACCGCCGGATTGGTGACGTCGTTGAGCTTCGCAACGGTCGGGTTGAGCCGATCGGCCGCCATGATGTACTGGGTCAGGTCGTTGGTGCCGATCGAGAAGAAAGCCACTTCCTTGGCCAGTGCCGGGGCGATCAGCACGGCGGCCGGGGTTTCGATCATCACGCCGAGATCGAACGTCGCATGCGGCACGCCTTCGGCCTTGAGTTCGGCGGCGCATTCGGCGACAAGAACGCGCGTCTGCCGCACCTCGCCAACATCGGAGACCATCGGCAGCATCACCTTGATGTTGCCGTGCACGGCGGCCCTCAGCAGCGCCCTGAGCTGGCGCTTGAAGATATCGGGCCGGTCGAGGCACATGCGGATGCCGCGCCACCCGAGGAAGGGGTTCTCCTCGTCGGGGAACTCGATGCCGGCAATCGGCTTGTCGCCGCCGATGTCGAGCGTGCGCACGATGACCGGATAGGGTGCGAAGGCCTTGGCCAGCGCCGCATAGGTCTCGGCCTGCATGTCCTCCGACGGAAGGTGCATATGGCGCATGAACAGGAGCTCGGTGCGGAACAGGCCGACACCCATGGCGCCGGCCTCTTGCGCTGCCTCGATCTCTTCCAGCGAGCCGATATTGGCCGCGACCTCGATGACCCTGCCGTCCGCCAGCTTCGGCGTCACCGTCTTGAAAGCCGCCAGGCCGGCACGCTCCTTCGCCGCCGCTTGGACACGACCGGCGAAATCGGCGCGCGTCGCCGCGTCGGGGTCGATGATCACCTGGCCGCTGTTGCCGTCGAGCGCCACCTCTTGCGCCGTGCGCAAGAGGTGGATCCGGTCGCCAAGGCCGAGCACCGCCGGAATGCCATGCGAGCGGGCGATGATGGCGATGTGCGAGGTGGCGCCGCCATGGCCGCACACCACGCCGCCGATGCGTTTCAGCGGCGCCCGCGCCAGATCCCAGGCGCCGATATCGTCGGCGATCAGGATCGCACCTTGCGGGATGTTTTCGAGACTGACGTCGTCCTGGCCAAGCAGCACCAGGCTGATCTGCCGTCCGACCGCATGGACATCGTCCGCCCGCGCATTGAGATAATGATCGTCGACGGCGCTGAAATCGGCGGCGATGGTGGAGGCGGCGGTGATCGTGGCCGAGACCGCGTCGTTGCCGCCCTTGATTGCCTTCTCGGCCTCGCCGGTCAGGCTGTCGTCGGCGGCGATATCTCTCAGTGCCGCGACGATGCCGCGGTCACCGGCCGACAGACCATCCTGTGCCAAAGCCCGGTCCATGCGGGCCTGGACGGCGGCGACGGCGGCGCGAAACCTGTCGATCTCGCCGGCGATCTCATCGGCCTGCAGCATGCGGCCCTGCCCGGCGATGTCGGGCGGGAAATGTGCAAAAGCCGGCCCGATGGCGACGCCCTCGCTTGCGGCGACACCGCGCAAACCACTGCTTGCTTCGCCTGATGCGGCCGGCGCGGACCGGGGCGCTGCCGCAGGCGCCGCTTCCTTGCCCTGGTCATTGGCTGGAGCGTGGGAGTCTTCATCGTCGAGACCCGCCTTTGGGTTCTCGAGATAGCCGATCAGAGCCTCGATCGCCTCGATGGCGTCGGCGCCGTTCGCCCGCACAGTGACTTCCTGGTTTTCCTTGACCGCCAGCAGCATCAGCTTGACCGAGCTCTTGGCACTGACCGCCTTGCCGTCCTTGACCAGTTCGACGTCGGATTCGAAAGCCTTGGCGAGCTTGACGAAGCGCGTGGCGGGACGGGCGTGCAAACCTTCATGCACTCTGACGATGGTCGAGCGTTCCATGGCAAATACTCTGCTTTTTTGGGCGCCAAAGCCAGACTGGCTGGGCGCGAATGCTTTCAGGCGGCGATGGTGATGATCGCGCCTGTCTTCAGCGCAGCCACGAGGGCTTGCGTATCGACCTGCGATGCGCAGATCTCGCCCGGCCTTTCGGCCTCGCTGGCGCCGTTGAACGAGATGACGACGTGGCCCATCTCGAGCACCTTGCTCCAGGCGCTGGAGCCGACGGCGGTTATGACAGCCGAAACCGGGCCAAGGGTGATCGACGCGCCCTTTTCAGGCGCGCCGTCGCTAGGTCCGATCTCGGCCTTGTGGAGCACCGAGACCTCGGCAAGCTCCGGTGGCGAGCCATCCGCGAACAGGATGACCACGCCGCCCTCGGCGAGGTCCGCCACTTCGGGTCCTATTGCCGTGACCCGTGTCTTGAGAAGAACCGACATATGGCGAACCTCGTTATTTCTGGTGTTTAGAACACGATCAGGGAGACGACCCAGGCGATCAGCACCGAGACCGGACCCATGATCTGGCGGCTGATGAGCACCGCCGGCACGCCGATTTCGATGGTTTTCGGCTTGGCTTCACCCAGTGCGAGGCCGACGGGAACGAAGTCGCAGCCCACCTGGGTGTTGTAGGCAAACAGAGCCGGCAGCGCCATCGCCGGAGAGATCGTGCCGTTGGCAATCTGCGGGCCGATGATGGCGACGCCGATAACCTGCGCGATGACAGCGCCTGGGCCCAGGATGGGCGACAGGAACGGCAGGCCGCAAATGGCCGAGATGATCAGCAGGCCGACGATATTGTTGGCCAGCGGACCCATCGGCTGCGCCAGCACGTCACCGACGCCGGTATACAGGATCAGACCGATGAGCATGGTCACGAAGGCCATGAACGGCAGCACGTTGCGGATGACCTGGTCGATGGTGCGGCGGCCGGCATTGAAGAAGATGCCGACGACACGACCCATGACGCGGCCGATCGTGCTGATGAAACCGATCAGGCCACCCTCGCTGGGCAGCGCCGTCGGCGTCGCTGTGTTGTTGGTCGAACCCATCGATGCTGCTCCCCCTGCAGTCGTGACCGCCTCGGACCCGTCCGCCATTGTGACGTCGGCCGGCTTGACGCCCGAAACATAGATATCCTCGGTGATAAACTGGGCGAGCGGCCCGGACTGTCCGACCGGCGTCAGGTTGACGGTCGGGATACGCTTGCGCGGATAGACGCCGCATCGTGCGGTGCCGCCGCAGTCGACGACGACAACCGCCATTTCGCTTTCGATCGGCGGCGCCTTGAAGCCGTCGACGGCTTCAGCGCCGGTCATATCGGCGATGAGCTGCGCCACCGGATGAATGCCACCACCGGTGACGGAAACAACCTTGCTGCGCTGTTCGGTCGGCTCGATCACAAGCGGACCGCCCCACCCTGTTTTGCCCCGGGTGATCCGTACGGCTTTGTATGTCTTGGCCATGATGTCCTCCCCGCCCTTACAGCTCGACGCCCTGGCGGCGTGCCATGATGGCGGTGATGCGCTCGGTCAGCATGCCCTTGAGCAGGATGACGACGAGGCCGACGATGGCGTACCAGATGGCAACCTTGACATGGTAGCCGGCGGCGATGACGCCGCGCTTCTCGAGATCGAGCAAGGCCACGAGCATGCCTCCCCAGACGAAATATTCGCCAGGGTTGATGTGCGGAAAGAGGCCGAGCGGCGGATGCACGTAGGACACGGCCGCGTCATAGAAGGCCGGCTTGTGCTTTTCTTCCAGGAACGAGCCGAAGGTGTAAGCCATCGGGTTGGTGAGGAAGAACACCGCCAGCAGCGGCAGCACGGTGTAGCGGGTCAGCGCGATGCGGCCAGCGCCACGCGCCAGACCGTGGACCCGCTCTTCGCCGACCAGTTCGGTGACGGCGTAAAAGGCGGTCATCAGCACCACAAGCGTCGGGATGATGCCGGTGACAAAGCCGGCGAAAACCTCGCCGCCCTTCTGGAAAATGCCGATGAAGTACTTGCCGATGGCAGTCAGCCAGCCAAGCTGCTCTTCCTGCTGCACGTTTTTCAGCTGCTCCTTCAGCTGATCGGCGGTGACCGGCCCGCTGTCGGTCTGCGCCTGCGCCAGGACCACGAGATGATCGGAAGCATGCTCGACGGCGAGCTTGCCATGCAATGCAGCATCCGAGACCATGGCACCCGCGACATGCAAATTGTGCACGGCCATGTCGGCATGCTGCGCCAACAACGAAAATACAGACATTTCTCCTCCTTATGCCGGCCCGCCGGTTGATCCCAGTCGGCGCACGGCCTCCTCTATGCCCTTGCTACATTCAAGCCGGCCAAACCCGGCTTCTTCCCCGGCTCCGACCGTGCTTTGTCGATCTGTTCGATCGCCCGCTTCACGGCCTCGGCCACACCGGGTTCCCCCTCCCCCATGATCGCAGGGTTGGACCGGAGTCGATCGAGGGGAACGCCCTCGAATTCTTCATGTCGCTTGAATTTGGTGAACACGGAACGGCCGCTCATCACCATCATTCGGCGCACGATCAAGTCGGGCGTAACCACGACCAGCGCGATCGTTCCCTTGGCAAATCGGCCGCGAAAATTGCCGGCTCCGACGAAGCCGTCCTTGTACTGGTTGGTGACGCCCCGGAAGACATCCGAATAGTGCCGCATCTGCAGCCAGACGCCGAGCGACTGCAACGCCCACACAATAACCAGCAGAAGCAGTCCCCACTGCCAAATCGCCATTCGGTTCTCCTCCCGAAGCCTCAGTCGAGGCGCACCTTGGACCGGCGCGCGACAACAGCAAAGTGAGAACATTTGTTTCCGCGAATGTCAATATGTATGATATTGACCTCAACCACGGTCATCCACAGGGCCGCCGCGCGATTACGGCGGGGGCACGATTGTGCTAACCTGGGGGAAACGGGATACAGGAAATGGAACTGCCCTTCAGGGATGAACTGGCCCTCATGCCCGACCTGCGCCACCGGCTGCGGCAGTTGCGCTGGTTCCGCGCCACCTTCCGCGGCAGCGCCAAGGTGGTCTCGGACACATTCGGCGTACGCTTCGAAATCGACGAGGCGAAGCTGACCCGGGCTTTTCTCGACTGGGTCGAGGTCATGGAAGCGCAGAAGCGCTTTGCCGCGATCGACCGCGCCGATTTCATCGTCTTTGCCGCCGGCCTCGTGCTGCGCGAACTGATAAAACAGGCGCCGGCAAGGGAAATCTCCGGCCTCACCCAGCTCATCGAAACGGATCAGAATGCCGGCACGCTGGACATCATCCGTTTCTGGCCGGAAGGCTTTCTCTACACCAACTACTGTGTCTCGGTGATTTCGGCGATCTACGAGCAGGAGTTTGGCTCGGCGCCCAGTATCGACAAATGCGCCGACGACCTGCGCACCTGGTGGTCCTATCGCGAGAACGTCACCGAAATGCCGGCCTATGCCGTGGCTTTCCTCGACCGCTTCCTGGGGGCGGAACCGAACTGGATCACGCCCGATCGCGCACAGTCGCGGCAGGCCATGCAGCGGGCGCTGGGGTCCTCCCGCGCCAGCGACGTCTTGCGCCAGCTTTGAATTGGCCTCTATTACCCCCTATCCACGAGGCCGAGCGCGCCCGCTATTGAACATTTGACTTTTTGTCGATAGCGATGTGCGAATTCTGACAGAGGCCGGGAGAAACGCGTGGCGCCGTCAAGACTGATCATTTTCGATTGCGACGGCGTTCTCGTCGACAGCGAGCCACTGGCCGCCAAGGCCTATGAACGTGTCTACGATAAGCATGGCATGCCGGGCGTTCACGGCGGCATCATCGCCCAGTGCGTCGGCATGAAACAGGCCGACATCATCGTCAGGATCAAGGAGTTGACCGGCCATCAGTTTCCCGCGTCGGCCGACGGCGATATCTGGGCCGAGACCAAGGTGCTTTTCACCGAAGAGTTGAAGCCAACGCCTGGAATAGGCTCGTTTCTGGAAACGCTTGCCGGCGACCGCTGCGTTGCCTCCTCGTCCTCCATCGAGCGTATAAACCACAGCCTGGCGGTGACCGGATTGGCACGCTTCTTCGGCGATGCGATCTACAGTTCCTCGATGGTCAAGAACGGCAAGCCGGCGCCGGACATCTTCCTTTTCGCGGCTGCCAGGATGGGCGCCAAACCAGCCGACTGCATCGTCATCGAGGATTCGCCTTTCGGCATCCAGGGCGCGGTCGCCGCCGGCATGACGGCGATCGGCTATACCGGCGGCGGTCATACTTATGCCGAGCATGCCGCACGGCTGACGGCGGCCGGTGCCGATCTCGTCTGCGCCGACTGGCATGAAGTTAGCCGGCAATTGGCTGGACTTGGTGTGCCAGCCTAAGTGGCAGAGACTAAAGAGGATGGTTTGGCGGCCATTCGCTGCGTGGAATCTCGGAGCCGACACGGAAGCCGAACGACAGGACCCTGGTCGCATCGGTATCCACCTCGCATCGGAAGCTCAGTTGGTACCATGTGGTTGTCGTGCTGAAGGCCGCTTCGGGGCGGTCGAGAACATTGCCGGCTTTCAGCGGAATCGTCGGCAGCCATTTGGGAGAATAGTCGGCACCCTGCAGCTCCTGGTCCAGCACGTTGGCGCAAAGGGTCGCAACGCGCTGACTGCGAGGTACGCCGCTCATGGAACTCGTGGCCAACGCGTCGCCGGTAGCGCCCTGCGAGTAGAGTTTCCGAACCCCCGGAAGACCGGAATACATTGGTGATCCAGCACCTGCGTCGTTCGTGGAATTTGAGGCGGTGGCTTTTCCGGCCCGGGACTTCAGGGCTTTTTCAGACTTGAACTTCATCGTCTTGACGACTTTGGCCTTGGGCTTTTCGGTCGCGGCCCCGGTCTTGGCGTCGCTCTCGGCTGGCGACGGCTTTGGCTCTACGGCTGCTTGCTGATCGGAAGCTTTTGGCGCAGCCTGCTGTTTATCAGCGTCTTCCGTGACCTGCTTTTCCTCGCTCGGCGTGGGCTTGGCGACGGTCGGCTCGGTTGGCGGATTCTCATCGGCTTTGCTCGCATCCGGCCGCTGCTCCGCGTTTGCCGTCGCTGCAGGCTTGTTCTCGGCGGACTTGGGCACGACCGGAGGCTTCGAGGCCTCATCCTTTGCAGGCGACGGCGCATTGTCCTTGGCCGCCCCCCCATCCAGGGATTTCTTCGGTCCGGTATCTTTGTCGCCATACTGAAAAACGCGCTTCAAAGCGGTGTCATCAGGTTGTTTGCGCGGCTGTTCGGGTGGCTTTTCAACCTTCTGCTCTGGGGGCTTCTCAGCCTTCGGTTCCGGCGGTTTCTCGGCTTTGAGCGGCTGCGGTTTTGGCTTGTCGGGCGGAGGCAAGAGCGCGACGCTTATCGGTTGCTCCTGCTGGGGCTCTTGTGAGGCTTTTGACAGGCCGTAGATGAAGAACGATGCGACAAGCGCATGCAGGACCAGCGATGCGGCCAAGGCCCACAGCAGATTCCGGCGCCATTCGCGTGTCTCATCCTTCATCTCTTCCGATGTGGAATGAAATAGCGGCGGCTTTAAGCATAAGCACCGGATTGACGCCATTTAGCCGCTGACAGCTTGGTGATCTGGAGGATGCCGCGCAGGAGATCGGCTAGCTTTGCCGCCAGCGTGGGATTCCGTCCAGAAATCCGTCGTCCAGCCGCGTTTCCCCAAACCAGTTCAGCCGGTTGATGCTGACGAAACCCGCATCGATAGCAGCGTTTTCATCCCCCAGTTCGCTTGCATGGGCTCGGCCACGCGGCACCGTGATGATCGTACGATCCCCGGCGCTTTCCACCACCTCGGCCGTGCGGCCAATCTTGTCGCGGCCGATGCGCGGCTGGCGAATTTCGGCCGGCAGCGCGGTCGGCAGGTTGACGCTCAGCCAATGGCCCTCTGTCGCCCACTCGGCGCGCGATTGCCAGAGCGAGGCGAGCAGCTTGCCAAGCCATTCGTCGTCGGCAACGCCGAAGTCAGGATTTTTCACGCGCGAAAAGCCGATCGCCGGTACGCCCCAGAAACTCGCTTCGCGGGCAATACCCAGCGTGCCGGAATAGGCGATATCCTCGGCGACGTTGCGGCCGTCATTGATGCCCGACAATACGAGGTCAGGCTTCGGTTCATCAGCGAATAGCCACGTCATGGCGCTCACCACGCAATCGGCTGGCGTGCCCGAGCACGAATACCAGTTCGGCTTGACGCGCCGCATCGTCAGCGGCCTGGCGATGGTCAGCGACGAGCCGGCGGCGGTGCGCTTGCCGTCCGGCGCGACCACCCAGACATCGTCGCTCAACCCGAGGGCGGCATTGACCAGACGGGCAAGACCCGGCGCTTCGATGCCGTCATCGTTGCAGATCAGGATTCTCATGATGCGCTTCCTTGCCCCACCGTGATGCGTTGCCCCGTACGGCATTGCGTGAGCAAGGACGGAATATGGCTTTTCAACTCGCCAAGAAGATCGGGCGCGCAGGAATGGCCCAGCGCCCTGGGGCGTCCCGCCTTCTCCCAGATGCCGACATTGCCCGACAGTGTCGGGTGGGTGGGCATGCGTATCCAGTCCGCCCGGCCGGCCTTGTGCATGAGATCGGCCGGAGAGCCCAAAGGCAGATGCCCGGTGAGCAACACCGGAAACCCGGCATCGTCGGCGCGAGGCAAAAGGCGCGACGACGGGCCAGCCTCGCCCATGCCGTCATCGGCCAGCAATGGCAGTAATG
Organism: Mesorhizobium sp. B2-3-15; assembly: GCF_006442875.1. Taxonomy (NCBI): domain Bacteria; kingdom Pseudomonadati; phylum Pseudomonadota; class Alphaproteobacteria; order Hyphomicrobiales; family Phyllobacteriaceae; genus Mesorhizobium; species Mesorhizobium sp. B2-3-15. The sequence goes on from NZ_VFVO01000010.1 coordinate 158,612, forward strand.
GCAGCGGGTCGGCATCGCTCCAGTCGGCCGCGTTCCGCAGGCGGGCAAGCAAAAGCTCGGAAATGCCCGGCAACAGGGACGCGGTCGCGCCGATCTGCGCTTCCAGCGACGAACGCATGCCGGCATGGACGGCGAACGGCCCCGGCAAGGCCGCGATCAGTTCCAGCGATCGGCCAGACAGCGGCGTCGGCAAGAGGCATCCCTGCGGATGCCGCGCCACCCATTCGGAAATTTCCTGCGCCCGGGCAGCCCCCGGCATGGGATCCGCCCCGTAGGAGGCATCGAGGACCAGGAGATCGCAATGCGGGATCGTGTCCATGACGAACACATTGCTGTCAGGCACCACATCGGCCGAATAGGCGATGCGGCTTGTCCCGTCGTCGACGGCGAACCAGACCCCGCCGACGACATGACCTGAACGTCCCGTGCTGACTACGAAATTGCCGCTTGTCAGTGTGTCGCCTGGTTCGAAGAGTTCGATGCGGTTTTCAGGCAAGGGAAATCGCCTGAAATCCTCCGGCTCGGCATAGGCGGCAAGCGTGGCCGGCGCCTCGGCACGGGTCTCGGCCGTCATGAAGATCGGGCCGCTATAGCCCCGCGACAACAGCCAGCTCAGCGCGCCGACATGATCCTCATGGGCATGCGAAACAAAAACAGCATCGATGTCGTCGCTCGACCCGTTGAGCGCTGGATAGTATTCCGCCCCGGAAGCGCCGACCTTGATGCCGACATCGAGCAGGATGCGATCGTCGCCGCTGTTGACGGCGAGGCTGGTGCGGCCCTTTTCTCCGAAGCCGCCGGCAAGGTCCAGTATCATCACGAGGCTGTCCCCGCCGCCGGGATCAGCCAGCCGGATTTTATGCGCAGGCGCGCTTGCGCCCCGTTCTCCAGCACAACCGGATCGGGTTGCTCGAAATGCAAGGTGAGGTCGGGACCAGCGGTCGGCGCGAATTCAATCCGCGCCGCTCCGCCCTGGTAGATCGCCCGCTTGACGAGACCATCGAAGCCCGAGGCATCGGCCGAAAGCTCGATATCGGCGGAGCGGCAGCAGATCTTGGCGCCGGCGCGCGGCCGCTCGCCAGGCCGGCAACGGACCACCAGCTCGGTTCCGAGAACCCGGACCTTGCAATGGCCGTTGTCCTCGCTGGCCAACACGTCCGCCGGAAGCAGAATGCCTTGCGAAATGAAGGAGGCCACCATTTCATTTGCCGGCTTATGATAGAGTTCACGCGGAGTGGCGAGCTGCGCCAAGCGTCCATGGTCCATCACCGCGATGCGGTCGGCCAGCGCCATCGCCTCGGCCTGGTCATGGGTTATGTAGACGATGGTCGTGCCGGTGCGCTTGTGGAAGGCGGCGAACTCGTCCTCCATCGAGGCCCTGAGATGGACGTCGAGATTGGCGAGTGGCTCGTCGAACAGCACCAGCGAAGGTGTCGCCACCAGGCACCGCGCCAAGGCCACCCGCTGGCGCTGGCCGCCGGAAAGATTGGCGGGCCGGCGCTCGCCCAGACCCTGAAGATTGACAAGGGCAAGCGCGTCTTCCACTTTTTGGCGCGCAACCGCCTTGTCGAGCTTGGCCACCTTCAGCGCATAGCCGATATTCTCGGCGACGCTCATATGCGGCCACAGCGCGTAATTCTGGAAGACGATGCCGACGCGCCGCTTTTCCGGCGCGACGCTGCCGCCGCTGTTCGACACGACATCGCTGCCGATGCGGATTTCGCCCGAGGTCACCTTTTCGAAACCGGCGACCAGCCGCAGCAATGTCGTCTTGCCACAGCCGGAGGGGCCGAGCACCGCCAGAAATTCGCCGTCAGCGACATCGATCGAAACGTCCTTGACCGCATCGAACTCGGCGAAGCTCTTGGTCACATGGTCCAGGGTCAATCGCGCCATGGCAGAACTCCGCTCGGAAGATGAGGGGCAAGCAGGTTGGTCACCAGCATCAGCACGAAGGTGACCGCGACCGTGATGACCGACATCGCCGCCGCGTAGTTGGAATCGCCGCCCTGCTCGAAGGAAAACATGACAACGCCGATGGTCTCCGAGCCCGACGACCACAGCAGCGCCGAGACGGTGAGTTCGCTGAGGGCCGTCATGAAGATCAGCAGGCCGCCGGCGATCGCCGCCGGCGCGACCAGCGGAAAGACGATGGTGCGCATGCGCGTGAACAGGCCGGCGCCCGCAACTTGTGCGGCTTCTTCGAGTGCCCGATCGATCTGGTGATAGCCGCTGATGGTCGGCCGCAAGGCCAGCACTAGGAAGCGGGCGAGATAGGCATAGAGGATGATCCAGACGGTGTTGTAGAGCTGGACGCCGGTCAGCGGGATGGGGCGCAGGAACAAGAGCAGCGAGGCGATCGCCAGCACCACGCCGGGCAAGGCATACGGCAGTTCGACTGAAAGATTGAGCAGCCGCACCCAGCGCTGCTTGCCCCAAGCGATGAGATAGCCGATCGGCACGGCGACGAGGACCGCGAAGAAAGCGGCAGCGATCGACAGCCAGAAACTGTTGAAGAAGGCGCGGCTGGCGGCATCATGCTCGAACAGCACGAAACGGTAATTGTCGAGCGTCGCCGTCTTGGCGGTGAGCGCGATGCCGTAGCCCGGCACCAGCGACGTCAGCACCAGCCCGAACAGCGGCAGGACCAGCACCAGCACGATGAGCAGCCACATGCCGGCCTGGACGACCGGCCGCCAGCGGCCCAGTTCATAAGGTTGGGCCGGCAGCGATGTCGAGGAGATGCGGTAGTCGCGGCGGCGGCTCATCACCTCCTGGGCAAGGATGCCGGCCATGGCGATGATGCCGATCAGCACCGACAGGAACGCGGTCTCGCCGAGTACCGCCGGGCCCCCGCCGGCCAGCTTCTGATAGATGAGCGTCGGCAGCACCAGGTAGTTGGCGGGGATGCCGAGAAAGGCCGGAATGCCGAAATTGCCGACGCAGGAGACGAAGGCAAGCGCGGCCGCCGCCATGATCGACGGCGTCATCAAGGGCAGCACGATGGTGATCAGCACGGTGAACCAATTCGCACCGCCGGCGCGCGCCGCCTCGACCAGTTCGCGCGGCAGCTTGCGCAGGCCTGCACGCACCAGCAGGAAGACCAGCGGCCCGTATTGGACGCCAAGCAGCAGGATGATGCCCGAGGTCGAGTAGAGCGGGTTTTTCGTGCCGAGCGGCGGCGCCGCTCCGAAAAGCTTGAGGAATGGGCTGGCAGGGCCGAACAGTTGCAGCCAGGCCAGCGCCGTCACCTGCGGCGCGATCATCAGCGGCATGACGTAGCAGAGCACCAGGGCGCTTCGGCCGCGTATGTCGGTCAGCGAGACAAGCACGGCCACCAGCGTTCCCGACAGCACCGCCAGAAGAGTGCCGCCGATGCCGACGACCAGTGTATGCCATGTCGCGATCCAGGTTGCCGGGCTTCTCAGCCCGGCCTCCACGGCCACCGTCGACAAGACACCGCCGGGTGCCACGATCTCCTTGACGAGGCGCAGCATGGGCAGCAGCGAAAGCAGGACGATGACGACGGCCACCACCGCCGTCAGGACCATTTCCTGGCCCCGGCTCTCCCTGATACGTGTCGGCATGATTGCGTTTCCTGGGATCGGTCAGCGGGGCGGCCGGGCTCACCGGAACTGACGAGATGCCGTCGAGACGGCATCTCGCGGGGATCGACGGCTCAGCCGCCGAACAGGTCCTGGAACTTCGCCTTGTCGGCGTCGGTCTCGGCGACGATCGCCTTGGTGTCGAACGGCATCACCTTGACCTTGACGCCTTCCGGCAGCCAGTCGGGACGACCGACCGAGGCGCGTGCCGGCAGGTAACCCATCGACAGCGCCAGCTTCTGGCCTTCATCGGACAGAATGAAGTCGACGAATTTTTTCGCACCGTCGACGTTCTTGGCGGTCTTCATGATGGCCACCGGTTCGGTCACGGCGGGCACGCCCTCCGAGGGGAACACGAATTCGACAGGCGAACCCTTCTTCTTGGCGTTCATCGCCATGAAATCGACGAGGATGCCATAGGGCTTCTCGCCCGACGCCACCGACTTCAGCACCGCGCCATTGCCGCGGACGCTGACGGTGTTGTTGGTCTTCAGCTTCTGGAAGAAATCCCAGCCATAATTGCTGTCGCCGGCGAAGCCCGAAAGCAGGTAGGCGGCGGCACCGGAATAGAGCGGGCTCGGCATGACCAGGCCATCGGCATAGGCCGGCTTGGCGAGGTCCGCCCAATGCTGCGGCTTTTCGGCGGCAGCGGTGTTGTAGACGATGCCGGTAGTGATCAGCTTGCTGCCGAAATAAGTCTTGTCGGCGTCATAGGCATCCGCCTCGATGCCGTCGAGCTTGGCCTCGGGATAGGCCAGCAGCCGGTCGTCCTTCTTCAGCAGTTCCATCGACACCGCGTCGGCGATCAGCAGCACGTCGGGCTGCGGGCTGCCTGCGGCGAACTCGGCCGCCATCTTGGTCAGGATGTCGCTGGTTCCGGAGCGATAGATGGTGACGTCGATGCCGGGCTGTGCCTTCTTGAAGGCATCCACGGTCTTGGCTGCGTCTGCCTCGGGCTGGGATGTGTAGAGCGTCAGTGTTTCGGCATTTGCCACGCCGGCAAACAAAGTTGCCGCGAGCGCCAGCTGGCTGGCCAGCAGCTGGATGAATAGCGTCTTCATGAGACCTCCTGTCTTGTCTGTGCATGACCGGTCTGGCCCCTGGCCAGCACCCCGTCTCTTCCTCCCTGCACGGCGCATATGACTGGTGGATGACACAGCGCGTGAAACCAACAAAATATGTTCATATGTACGATGTCAATTACAAATGATCACAGCTGTGCGATAATCGGCCTGCCGCGAACCCGGCATCCGATTGACGTAAGAGCGGCCTTGCCCGGATGAGGACAACCGTCGGCCATGACACATGAGGGACGACATCCATGCCCACGCAAAAGCCCGCACCGGCTCGCCTGCCGATGGTCTCGTCGGACCTCAGCGTCAAGACGGCATGGCTCTATTATGTCGAGGGCTTCACGCAGGAGCAGATCGCCGAAAAGCTCGATGTCTCCAGGGTGAAGGTCATGCGTACGCTGGCCGCCTGTACCGCCGAGGGCATCGTCGTTACCATGATCAACGCGCCGACAGCCGAACAGGTGGCGCTTGAGCGGGAACTGGAAAAACGCTGGGGCCTCAACGCCGCCGTCGTCATCCCGACACCTTCGGTTCACGACCATCTGGAGAAGGCCATCGGCCACGCCGTGGCGGCCTATCTCGGCGAGCAGATGCAGGATAGCATGACGCTGGCGATCGGCGGTGGCGCCACGCTGCACGCCAGCCTGGGTTTCCTCGCCCGCCGGCACTTGAAGCGCGCCTCGGTGGTGGCGCTTGTCGGCAGCCTGCCGCATTCGCAATGGATCAACCCGTCGATCGTGGCCGCCAAGGTCGCCGATGTGTTCGAGGTGGACAGCTATCAGATCACGGCGCCGGTGATGGTGGACGACCCCTCGCTGCGCGATCTCCTGTGGGCGCAGCCGACGCTGCAGGATGTGCGCCGGCGCGCCGCGGCGGCCGACATCGCATTGCTCACCGTCGGCGACATGTCGCCCGATGCCACCATCTTCCGGCATGGCATCGTGCCGTCATCGCTGATTACACCCTTGAAGGCAAAAGGCGCGGTCGCCAACATGCTATGCTATTTCGTCGATGCCGCCGGCAGGCTCGTCGATCACGAAGTCAACCGGCGCGTCATGGCGATCGACCTCGATGTTGTCGCCCATGTGCCGAATGTCGTGCTGGCCGCCGGCGGAAAGCGCAAGGTGGCGGCAATCCTCGCCGCGCTCAAGGCTGTCAACACCAATGTGCTGATCACCGACAGCGACACCGCTATGGCGCTGCTAGCCAAGGCCGGCTGAGATGCCTGGGTTTAAATCAACCCGCGCTCGCGCAAAAAATCCTCGACGCCGACATGGGTCATGGATTCGAATTCGGCGATCGCTTCGGCCACGCGTCTGCGCTGCCCCGCCAGCAGGGTGAACACCTGCTTCATCTCGCCCGAAACGCCAAAACGGCTCCAGCGCTCGGCGATATGCGCGGGCAGGCCGATATCACTGCAGAACGCATCGAGGCTGTCATAACCGAGGCTGACGACAAGCTGCCTTGTCTCTTCCGCCGACATGCGTGGCTCGAAAGCATGATCGTGCAGGCGCTGCGCCACCAGCTTGATGTCGGAAGGCGACGCGCCCATGACCCTGCCGAACAAGGTTTTGACGTCAGACGGGTCGAATGCAGGCATGTTGGCCTCCCTTGGTCGCGATCACCAGAGAACATGGGTCAAGGTTCGGAGCCTGACAAGTCGTTTCATCATAAGCCGGCGCATCATTGGCGCCGGCTTACTGCAGGAGCCTAGACCAGCATGCCCATCGGATTCTCGATCAGCTTCTTGAAGGCGACCAGCAGTTCGGCCCCCAGCGCGCCGTCAACCGCACGATGGTCGGTCGACAGCGTCACCGACATCACGGTCGCTATTCTGATCTCATCATTCTTGACCACCGCCCGCTCCTCGCCCGCGCCGACCGCCAGGATCGTCGCATGCGGCGGGTTGATGACGGCGGCAAAGTCCTTGATGCCGAACATGCCGAGATTGGAGACGGCGGTCGTGCCGCCTTGATATTCTTCCGGCTTCAGCTTGCGGCTGCGGGCGCGGCTGGCCAGGTCCTTCATCTCGTTAGAGATGACCGACAGCGTCTTTTCATCGGCATGCCGGATGATCGGCGTGATCAGGCCACCGGGGATCGAAACGGCGACGCCGACATCGGCATGCCTGTGCTTGACCATGGCGCTCTCGGTCCATGAGGCATTGGCATCCGGCACCGCCTTCAAGGCCATCGCCATCGCCTTGATGACCATGTCGTTGACCGACAGCTTGTAGACGGGCGCCTCACCCTTGTCGGTCTTTTTCACCGGTGCCGCGGCATTGAGCTGAGTGCGTAAAGCCAGCAGCGCGTCGAGTTCGCAGTCGAGCGTCAGATAGAAATGCGGGATGGTGGTTTTTGCTTCGACCAGGCGCCGCGCGATGGTCTTGCGCATATTGTCGTGCGGGACGAGTTCGTAGGAGCCTTCCTCGAACAGTTTCAGCACGTCCCCTTCTCCCTTGAGGGGAGGGTGGCCGGCCGAAGGCCGGTCGGGTGGGGTCGCTTCGACGGGGCTCGGCGCAAAAGCGGTGCCTCCTGAGGCGACCCCCTCCGTCCGCTTCGCGGACACCCCCCTCTCGGGGAGGGAGGAGAGTACCGCATCGATATCCGCCTTTACGACGCGGCCATGTGGGCCTGTCCCTGATATGCCGGAGAGATTCAGTCCTGCTTCACGAGCCAATCGACGCGCCAAGGGTGTAGCGCGGGTTTTCCCCTCCCCCTCGAGGGGAGGGTGGCCGGCCAAGGGCCGGTCGGGTGGGGTCGGTTCGACCGGACTCAGCGCGAGGGCGGTGCCTTCTGAGGCAACCCCCTCTGTCGACTTCGTCGACATCTCCCCCTCAAGGGGTGAGATTGGCGCCTTGTCCTTATAAGCCTCGCCGTCAGCATAAATCCAAGCCACCGCCGATCCGACCGCGATATCGACTCCTTCCTTGCCGGTCACGTCGCGCAACACACCGCTGGCCGGAGCGTCGATCTCCATCGCGGCCTTGTCGGTCTCGATCTCGAACAGCACGTCGCCCTTCTTGACCGTGGCGCCTTCCTCGGCGAACCAGCGCGAAATCTGTCCGGTCGCCATATCCATGTCGACCTTGGGAAGAATGACTTCGGTCGGCATGGATCAGCGAACCCCTTTGACGAGGTCGCGCGCGGCGGTGACGATGTCTGGAACCTGCGGCACCGTCGCTTTTTCCAGCTCCGGATTGTAGGGGATCGGCGTTTCCGCACCGCCCAGCCGCACGATCGGCGCATCGAGATAGTCGAACGCCTCGCTTTCGGCGATCATGGCGCTGACCTCGGCGCCGATGCCCAGCGTCTTGACCGCTTCATAGACGCATATCAGCCGCGAGGTCTTCTTGACGCTGTCGATAACGGTCTGCTTGTCCATCGGCCGGATGGTCCGGAGGTCCACGACTTCGACGTCGATGCCTTCGGCCTCCAGCGCGGCAGCGGCGTCGAGCGCCTTCTGCACCATGATCGAGGTGGCGACGATGGTGAGATCACGGCCCTCGCGGCGGATATCTGCCTTGCCGATCGGCACGGTGTAATAGCCTTCGGGCACCGGGCCCTTCATCTTGTAGAGTAGCTTGTGCTCGAAGATCATCACCGGATCGGGATCGGCGACCGCAGCCAGAAGCATGCCCTTGGCATCATGGGGCGTCGCCGGCTGGATAACCTTCAGGCCCGGCACGTGGCCAAGCCAAGCTTCCAGGCTCTGGCTGTGCTGCGCGGCGGCACCGGTACCGGAGCCGGCGGGAAAGCGCATCACGACGGGCACCGAAACCTCGCCGCCCAGCATGAAGCGCATCTTGGCAGCCTGGTTGACGATCTGCTCCATCGCCAGCGTGGCGAAATCGGAGAACTGGAATTCGAAGATCGGCCGCATGCCGGTCAGCGCGGCGCCGACAGCGACCCCCGCACCGCCCAGTTCGGAAATCGGCGTGTCCAGCACCCGGTCCGCGCCGTAACGATCGACGAGGTCGCCGGTCACCTGGAAGGCGCCGCCATAGACGCCGATGTCCTCGCCCATCAGGAAGACGCGCTCGTCCATGTCCATGGCGATCGCCATGGCTTCCTGGATCGCCTGGGCGTAGCTCAGTTCACGCACCATCGCGTCCATCACGCCTGCTCCGTATACACGTAATTGCCGGTCTCGCTGACGTCAGGCGACGGGCTCGCCTTGGCGAACTCGATGCCGTCGGCGATCTCCCGCGCCACCACCTCGCGGATGGCTTCGATGCCCTTGTCGTCGATGAATCCGAATTCCCGCAATTCGTTCTCGAACAGCGTGATCGGATCGCGGTTCGACATCCAGTCCTCTATTTCTTCCTTGGTCCGGTAGCGGTTGCGGTCGCTCTTGGAATGGCCGCGATGGCGATAGGTCTTGGACTCGATCAGCGTCGGCCCCTCACCCGCCCGTGCCCGCTCGACCGCCTTGTACGAAGCCTCGGCGACCTCGGAGAAGATGTTGCCGTTGACGATGACGCCCGGCATCGAATAGGCGGCGGCGCGGTCGGCGATGTTCTTGACCGCGGTGGACCGGGCAGTCGACGTCGACATGCCGTAGCCATTGTTCTCGCAGACGAAAATAACGGGCAGTTTCCAGACCGCCGCCATGTTGAGCGCCTCGTGGAAGGCGCCTTCATTGTTGGCTCCGTCGCCGAAGAAGGAGACGACAACCTTGCCGGTCTTCATCATCTTGGCGGAGAGCGCGGCGCCGACGGCGATCGGAATGCCGCCGCCGACAATGCCATTGGCGCCGAGATTTCCCTTGGCGACATCGGCGATGTGCATCGAACCGCCGCGGCCCTTGCAATAGCCGGTGGTCTTGCCGAAGAATTCCGCGAACATGCGCTTCACCTCGGCGCCCTTGGCGATGCAGTGGCCGTGGCCGCGATGGGTCGAGGTGATCTGGTCGTCCTCGCCAAGCGGCATGCAGATGCCCATGGCGCTCGCCTCCTGGCCGATCGACAGATGCATGGTGCCGTGGATGAGGCCGCGCGTGTAGCTTTCTTCCGCGCCCTCCTCGAAGCGGCGGATCAGGTACATCTTGTAGAGCACCTGCTTCAGCTGCTCGGCGCTGTACTGGCGATAGACGAAGGGCAGGTTGGCGCGGCTGTCCGCGACGGCTTTGCTGGCTCCGGCCATGGTTACGCCTCCACGGTTCCGTAGACGAGCTTGTCCTGACGGGCGCGCAGTTCGGCGATCTTGGAGCCCGCTGCCGGGGCGGCATTGGCGTAGGTGATGAGCTCACCCTTCTTGATCGGCGCCGTAACCGACCCGCCCTGCAGCAGGCCGCAGGGAATGGCCCTCGCGGCATGCGCTTCCGGTGCAGTCATGATCCAGGCGCGGTAGCAATATTCGCCGATCGCATCGAGCTTCTCGCCGGGCTGCATGTCCTTCTTGGCGACGGCGGCCACTTCGGCTACCGGCTTGGCCAGCGGCACCATGTCGGCCTTGCCGTAGAGCACGACGCGGGCGCAGGTCAGCGGCACTTCGAGCGAGGTCAGGTGATAGGGACGATGGAACGTGAAGTACGGGCCCTTGCCCATCTTCAAATCTTCCATGCGCTCCGAAATGCGCGGATGCGACATGTCGGCGACGACGAAGACACCGGGCGCGACACCCTTGCCGATCGAATAGTCGACGACGCCGACCCTCGACAGCACGCCGCCATCCTTCTGCGGCACCAGCACCTTGTTCAATTCGCCGAGCGTCGCGGCCGGGCCATGCATGCCGGCCTTGTCGGGCACCAGCCCGGTGGCGTTGGCGATCGCCGCCATCTCGACCATGGTCTTGGAGCCGTCGACGAACTCCACCAGCATGCGGACATTCATGTGCCGGCGCATGGCCTCCTCCTCATAGGCGGGCGGCGTGGCATCGATGTTGAGCGGATTGTTCTTGCCCTTGCCGGCGGCGACGATCGGGTGGCCCATCGCCGAGACGAATTCGATCAGTTCCATGCAGGAGGACGGCTCGTCGCCGGCGCCGAGCGAATAGGTGACGCCGAGCCGGTCGGCCTCGCTCTTGAGATAGGCGCCGATGGTGACGTCGGCCTCGACATTCATCATCACCAGATGCTTGCCGTGCTCCATGGCGCGCAAGCCGATTTCGGCGCCGACGGCGGGAACGCCGGTGGCATCGATGACGACGTCGATAAGATCGTTGTTGATGACCAGGCTGGCGTCGTTTGTCACCGCCACCTTGCCGGCTTCCATGGCGGCCGTCATTGCCGAGGCGTTCGATACCTCGCGCGCATGGCCGGTTTCCTGGAAGGCGATATCCACCGCCTTGCTGGCGGCGGGCAGGTTCAGCTCGGAGATCGCGCCGATCTCTATGCCCGACATATGGGCGACGCGGGTGACGATGTCGGTTCCCATTTCGCCCGAGCCGATCAGCCCGATCCGGATCGGCTTGCCCGATTTGCCGCGTTCCTCGAGATCGCGGGCAAGGCCCGTCAACGAAACATTGGACGCCATACCGCTCATTCCTCCCATAATGCAGGCTTGTTCAATTGCCTGACGGGTATTGAACATCTGTATTTCTGTCAAGACTAATGTCCAAATCTGCGTGCTTTTGCAACACTTACACAACTGGACAAAAGGCCGTTGCGGAGCCGGCAAATCGCGACTTTCCGCGTTGCCGTGGCGAGACAAGCACGCCAGCGGCGGCTCGACGCGCGGCGCACAGGACACTTGTTAGGGGCTCTCACCCTGCGTAAAAGCGTTAGCAGTGAACATCCGTCGGTTAGGGGCTTTTCCGATGAACGTCCAACAACGGGTTAGACCTGTGCCACCGCCGGGCGATGGACCGGCCCATGCGATTGCCGGCATCTTCGCCGCGGAATTGAAGGTGCCGGCCGTCGGCTTCGACGACAATTTCTTCGATCTCGGCGGCGATTCGCTGATGGCGGAGACTCTAGTGCTTGCCGTGCAGAAGCGGTTCGGCGTGAGATTGCAGACTTCCGTCCTGCTCGAAGCGCAGACACCGCGGGAATTCGGCCGGTTGATCGCATCGCTGGTGCCGGAGCATCCGGCCCGTGAGCTGATCGTGCCGGTGTCCGGCAGCGTCGGCCAGGAGCCGATCGCGATGATCCACGGCATCACCGGCTCGGCCTTGTTCGCCAATCGCTTCAGCAGGCGTCTGAAAGAGAAATACGCGATCATGGCGGTGCGCGGCATGGGCACGGAACTCGGCGAGACGCCCTATTCCACCATGGCCGAAATTGGCACCAACTATTTTGAAGCCTTCACCTCGGTAACAGGCAGGCACCCCGAAGTCATCGGCGGCATATGCGTGGGTGGCCTGCTCGCGATCGAGGTCGGCCGGCTGAGCCATGAGGCAACGGGCAAGCGGCCGGCAATCGTGCTCATTGATCCGCCATCGCCAGGTTCGGCCTGGCTGAAGCCGATGCCCGACGATCGCCTCACCGAGAGGAGGCGGCGCGATATCGTGCGCAAGGTGGTCTACTGGCGCCTGTTGCGAGACACGCTGAAGGCGGTCGGTCTCGGACAGACACGCCTGGGGCGCCATCTGCGCAAGAAGGCATACAAGAGCGCGCTGCTGCAGGCCGCAGCCGGTTTTGTGCCCTCGTCCTACCCCTGCGACATCCTCATCCTCGCCAGTTCCGAATGGGGAGCCACCACCGTGAAGGACTACAAGGGCTGGGCGTCTAACGAGGCCAGCGTGAAAACGGTCGTCATGCCGGGTACGCACAACAAATTCCGCAAGGCCAACATGGACGCGATCGACGCGGAGATCTTGACGTTCCTCTCCGCCCGAAGCGAGGCCCCACGCGAAAACCCGCATCGTCAATGAGTTTTGGTTGGCAGATACTGGAGGCCTTCGCTGCCCATGGCGACAAGGTCGCGATGGTCAGCGGCCGGTCTGATATCACCTATTCCCAGGCCCTGACGCAGAGCGGACATCTTGCAGCCAATTTCGGCGCATCGGGCATCCGACCGGGCGACCGCGTCGGCCTCGCCATGCTCGACAACATCGACGTGATCCTTTCGATCCTCGCCTGCTGGAAAATCGGCGCGACCCCTGTTGTCGTCGACTTTCGAACGCCCAGGAGTCAGCGAGCCAGGCAGGCCCGCGACTTCGATCTGAGAATGGTTTTTGAAAGCCGCGCCATGCCGGGCGATGAGGTCTATCCGAACGCCCTTTTCGAGGCTGGCTGGAAATCGGCTTCGGCGCCGGGATCCGACATCCGCCCCCCGGCGAGCGATGCCGCCCCGGCCTTTTTGATCTTTTCGTCCGGCACGACGGGCGATCCAAAGGCCTACACCCAGTCGCATGAGGCACTCGCCAGGCGCATCGCGGCGCGCCGCGGCGTGGTGGAGGGAACCGCCAAACGATTCCCTGACGCCGATGGCCCTGTCATACTCGGCAATGCGTCACCAGGTCTTCGGCTATCTGCTTTACGGGGGAATCGTTCGGTTCTTTCCTCCCTTGTTCACCCCCTCGGAGCTCATCGAGGCGCTGCTCTCGTTCCAGGCAAGCGGCACGGCGCTGGCGCCATCAGTCATTGCCCGGATGGTCAAGGAGGTGGGCGAACGCGCAACCCACCTGCTTCCCCAACTTTCCGTTCTCTACAGCGTAGGCGGACCGGCCAGAGGCGAAGACAAGATCGCTGCCTACCGCTATCTCTCATCTGGATACCGGATAAGCTACTCATCGAGCCTTACCGGCATCATATCCTCGCTATGGGGTGAGGATATTCTGGCAAAGCCCGAAAGCGCCGGCCGTCCGGTCGCCGGCGCACAGGTCGAAATCCTCGGTGCCGATGGCCGCGTGTTGCCGCAAGGTGAGCGCGGGCTGATCAAGGCATGGACGCCGACCATGGCATCCGCGGTCCTGATGCCCGGCAACCGCCTGTTCGTCGATCCGCAGATCATGAGCTCCGACTGGGGCATCCCCGGTGATATCGGATTTCTGGACGCCGACGGATTTATCACGATCGTCGATCGGGAGGCCGATATGATCGTTCGCGGCGGCGTCAGTGTCGCGCCGCAGGAGCTTGAAAAACTGATCCGCACCCATGCCAAGGTGCAGGACGTCGCCGTGGCCGGCTTTCCAGATGAGACCATGGGGCAGGAAATCGCCGCCTTCATCGTCTCCGACCGCGGAACCGTCGAGGAATTCCAGGCTTTCATGCGCACCAACATCGCGCCCGACCGGCGGCCGCGCGAGATCAGGCTGGTCGCCTCGTTGCCTTACAGCGGCAACGGCAAGCTGCTACGCCGCCAACTGGTCGAAACGCTGGCGCCGCATAAGGGTTCTTAGAAAATTCCGCTAATGCCTGTGAGCCACGGAGTCGGCCAGGGCTGGGATGCCAGCATGTCGAAGACCGAATAGACGAAGGCCGTCGCGGCGGCAGCGATCACCAGGGATGACCGCCTCGACTTCGTCCCAAGCACCGTGATGCTGCCGGCAACGAAGATGAAGGTCGCTGCCAGGTGACCGACCAACAGGATGAGAAAGGCGAGGGCCAGGCAAAGGCCGATGATCGCGAGATTGCCTTTCATGGTGGGTTCCGAAACCGGAGACCATTCGCCTGGTATCGCGGCAGGCGCGGATAGGACAGGCGTGGCCCGCCTGCGCCATCGCAGCGACGCCTGCACTGTGGTCACCAGCGAAAACACCATCAGGAATCCAGCCGTGATGACCGGGAAAATGGCGGCCTCGAAGGGAAAGCCGGTCACAGCCGTCACCAACGCCGCGAACGCCAGCAATGTCATGGTGGCACCTGCGACAATGTCGGGCAGCGCGGGGGGCAGCGGCCCGCCGGGATTTCTGGCCCTGATCCACGACAGCGTCTGCCTGACGAGACCGACCACGGCCAGTCCAAGCAGGATGAGCACCAGCGGCTGGGCAAGCCACGACCAGCCGGAAATCTGATAGGCGAGAAAGAAATAGTTCTCGAGGCTCGGGCCGAGCACGAATCCCAATGAAAAGGCCGAGCGCGGCCAGTTGAGTTCCTTCATCGCCATGCCGACGGCGCCGACGCCGATGACCAGCGCGAAATCGAAGGCGCTCATATTGGTCTGGTATGCACCAACCACGATGAAGGTGACCACCAGCGGCACCAGTATGGCGGCCGGAACCTGCGCGACGCGCGCCAGAGGCCGGGTCAGCACAAGGCAGGTCACCGCGCCTACGATATTTGCCACGGCGATGCTGAACACCATCGACATGGTGAGCGCGGCATTCTTGCCCAGCATGTCGGGGCCGGGAACGAGCCCATGGACGACAAAGGCGCCGAGCAGGATGCTCATCGAGGCCGAACCCGGCACGCCGAAGGCGATGGTCGGGATGAGCGAGCCGCCTTCCTTGGCATTGTTGGCGCTCTCGGGCGCGATGACGCCCCTGACATTGCCTTCGCCGAATTTCGGTCCCGAGCCAGGCCGCCGTGACGCATGGCCATAGGCGATCCAGTCCAGCACCGCGATGCCGACACCGGGAACTGCGCCCAGCAGCGAACCGATGCTGCTGCATCGCAGCACCAGCGGCCACTCCCGCAGCGTGTCCCTGATGCCTTGCCACATGCCCGCATAAGTCGGTCGCTCCGCATTGCCCTGGATGGAACCTCGCAACAGGAGCGAAGCCAGCTCCGGGAGGCCGAACAGGCCGAGAAACACCAGGGCCACCGGCAGACCGTCCCAGAGATAGATTTCACCAAAGGTCCACCGGTCGATGCCGGCGATCTTATCGATACCGACAAACGAGGCGAGCATGCCGAACATGGCCGCGGCCAGCCCCTTCAGCGGCTGGCTCCCGGCCAGCATCGCGACGATGGAGAGCCCGAAGGCGCAGATGGCGAAGAAGTCCGGCGTCTTTAGATAGAGGACAAGCGGTCGCATGATGGGAATAGCCGCGGCAAGCACCAGAGCGCCGAACACGCCGCCAATCATCGACGCCGAATAGGAGGCGCCGAAGGCGCGCGCGGCTTCGCCTTTCTTGGCCAAGGCATGGCCGTCGAGCACCGTCGCCGCCGCTCCGACCGAGCCCGGAACCCCAAACAGGATGGCCGGGATCGTATCGGAGGTGGTATTGACCGATCCCATACCGAGCAGGAGCGCGAAGGCGGCATAGGCGTCCATGTTGTAGGTCATCGGGATGAGCAGGGCCATCGCGAACAGCCCGCCAATGCCCGGGACAACGCCGACGACGAGGCCGACGAAAACGCCGGTCACCAGCATCAGCATGCGAAACGGCTGGGCCATCTCGACGACGGCGGTGAGGATCAGATCCACCGTTGAGCCTCGCCGGGAATCTACTTCACCAGATTTCTGGCGGTCTCGAACACATCCGGATCCACCTTCAACTGCTCCGAGACAAGCCGGCTTATGTCTTCGCCGCTGGTGGCGTTGACGGTCATTTCGCTAAGCTTGCCGATGTCGGCCAGGAACGCCTTATCCCTGACCATCTCCATATATCCCTTGCGCAGCGTTTCGACCGTCTCCTTGGGCGTGCCCGGCGGGACAACCAACGGATGATGGAACTGCAAAGCCGTCTCGATCAGCGCGGCCGCTTCCCGGACCTTCGGGTCGTCGATCCTAGCAGTGAACTTCTCCTGGCCTGCAACGATGCCCTGGCCGAAGGTACCAATGAGGTTGAGCGCATCGCGGTTTTCGGAGATGTTGTAACTGGAGACTCCGCACATTCCGGCGATCTCGCCTCGCTGCATCGCCAGTTCGATATCGGCTGTGCCTTCAAAGCCGGTGACGACCTTGAACTTTGCCTTCAAGCCGTTCTTGACCAGCGCCGCGAAAATATAGGTCACGCTGCTCTTGCCGGTCGCCCCAATCAGGAAATCGGACTGCAGGAACTTGTCCATCGTGTCGATGCCGGAACTCTTGGCCGTCAGGCAATAGGCCGGCTCGTTGACGAGCGAGCCAATCCATTGCAGGGCAAGCGGATCGAAATTGGCGTTCTGGGGATCGAGCACCGGCGCATATGACATGGCTTCGCTGACGGAAGCGATGACGCTGCCGTCGGCCGGCTCGCTGCCCAACACCATCTTGGTGAGCTTCAGGCTGCCGCCCCCGGGCACATTCTGGACGACTATATCCGGATTGCCGGGAAGGAACCGGCCGAAGTGGCGGGCGATCAGCCGCGATGTCTGGTCATAGCCCCCGCCGGGGCCATAGCCGACCTTGATCGTGATTGTCTTGAATTCGACCGCTTGCGCCCGGGCGCCCGTGGCAAAGACAATGCTGGCGGCAACGAAGGGAATGGCGCGCAATGCGCGGAAGATCGCAACCAACATATCAACCCCGTGCAGAACCCGGATGGCGTTTTAGCGCTACGATGTCGCGATTGATAGCGCCCGCGACCAGATCAGGTTGAAATACAGCATGCGTGTACGACAAGCCGGTGGTCGCAAAAATTCTCGCGGCTCCAGGCCGGGGTTGTGGGAAGATGAGCTTCGCCTTATGGGAGCATGCATCCGATTTGGAGCAATGGCGAAGTTTGTAATGAGCTGGAAGCCGGCCAAGGGCCTTGTTGATCTGCTGAACCACAACTGGCCTGTCAGAAAGGCCAAGGCTTTTCGCAACGCCTTGATTGAGCGTGATTTTCGCGGGCGCGGCGTTCCCGAAGGCCTGAAATTCACCGAGGAGCTGCTGCAAACCGGTTCCCGGCGCTTCTGCTTTGTCATAGCCTTCAACACGCCCTGGGTCATCGATGCGCTCACCCGAGCCTGGCAATTGTATTCCTCTGGGATGACGCTGGTGGTCATCGACAATTCATCCGATCGATCGGCAAGGGTGCGTATCGCGGACATCTGCCGGGCGCGAAAAATCGCTTATTTCGGTCTGCCCCGGAACCGGGAGAGCCATCCCAACCGATCGCACGGGATATCCATGAACTGGATCTTCCACAACATCGTTCGGCCTTTGCGGCCGGAGCTTTTCGGATTTCTGGATCACGACTGCTTTCCGACCGTCCCCGTGGACATCGCCGCGACGATGGAGGGAAAAATCGTCCACGGCTCAAAGCGCCCAGCGCAAGCGGATCCCGAGGCCTGGTTCATGTGGGCTGGGTTCTGCTTCTTCCGCTTCAGCGCCGTGCAAGGACTGGACCTGGACTTCACACCGCGTTTTGCCAGCGGAATGGACACCGGCGGCGGAAACTGGAGCCTGCTGTATCGCGGACTTGGCGAGAACGATGTTTCCGATGCGCAAAAGACGGCAGCCGATCTCGATGTTGATGGGATGGAAGCGGACCATCGGATGCTGGGCGGCGCCTTTTTCCACGTCGGCGGCGCCTCGCACAGAAAATTGGTCATGACCCCACAGTATCGGCGGCTGATCTCCGATCATGTGTGGGAGACCCATCTTGGCGGCGGCGAAAGCCGCCTCGTCAAGGACCCTTGACCGGCTCGCGGCGGCCAGCCTCAAAATCCTGAAAATGGACGACCACTCCATCCGCATCGATGAAGATGACGGCATAGGCGGGCGGCTCGTGGCCCAGCCGCCAGCTGTCCGAAAAATCGAGGGCGCTCTGATGATTGGTGCTGCGCAGCGTGCTGACCGGTATGCCGCGCCAGCTGCCGGCGATCAGCCTGTGGACATGGCCGGCAAAGATGTGGCCGACATTGCCGTGGCGCCGGAGAATGTCATGGAAGGCATCGGCGTCGGCGAGCCTGACCTCGTCGAGCACCGGCATGTGAATGCGGAACGGCGGGTGGTGCATGAAGAGGAAGACCGGCCTGTCGCGCGCTTCGTGCAGCTTCTCGTCCAGCCAGTCGAGACGGGCCGCGCACAGCCTGCCCTCGACATGTCCGCTGTCCAGCGTGTCGAGCAGGATCAGGCGGCCATCGCCGCCATCGAAAACGCTCTGGACAAACCCGCGCTCGGCCGGCGCTTCCGGAAACATTTCGAGAAAAAGCGCCCTGTCGTCATGGTTGCCGAGCATCAGCCGGCAAGGCGGCACGAACCCCGCCAGCGCCCCTCGCAACGCCGCATAGGCCGCCCGCTCGCCATCATTGCTCAGGTCGCCTGATATCACCACCAGGTCGGCATCGGCATGGTTCCTGCCGATATCCGCCAGGCAGGCTTCCAGCCGCGCGACCGGATCGGAACCGTAGAGAAGGCCACCCGGCGCCATCAGATGCGGATCGGAGAGCTGGATGATTTTCATTGGCCGCGCACTGCCTTCCTGCCGGCGCCCTGGCGTTGGCCTAAAGGCGGCATGTTTCGACCAATTTTACTGTGCCGTCCAGCCGCCATCCATCGGTAACGTCGTGCCGGTGATCTGCCTGGCCGCATCCGAGCACAGGAACAATGCCAGTGCCGCAAGCTCTTCGACAGTAACGAATTCCTTGGTCGGCTGCGCGGCCAGCAGCACGTCGTGCTTGACCTGTTCCTCGGTCATGCCGCGCGCCTTCATCGTGTCGGGGATCTGCTTTTCGACCAGCGGCGTCCAGACATAGCCGGGCGCGATCGCGTTCACGGTGATGCCGTCCTGCGCGACTTCCAGCGCCACCGTCTTGGTCAGGCCTGATATGCCGTGCTTGGCCGAGACATAGGCCGACTTGAACGGCGAGGCGACCAGCGCGTGCGCGGAAGCCGTGTTGATGATGCGGCCCCATTTGCGTGCCTTCATGCCGGGCACCACCGCCTTGATGGCGTAGAAGGCGGCCAAAAGGTTGATGCGGATGATGGCTTCCCATTTGTCGTCGGGAAACTCCTCGATCGGCGCCACATGCTGGATGCCGGCATTGTTGACCAGTATGTCGAGGCTGCCGAGCGCCTCTTCCGCGTCATGGATCATGGCTGTGACCGCGGCGCCATCCATCATGTTGGCATCGGAATAGCGGCACTTGACGCCGAAATCCTTCTCGATGCCGGCGCGCTCCCGCTCGATGGCGGCAGCATCGCCAAGACCGTTGATGGTGACGTTGGCGCCCTCGGCGGCAAAGGCGCGGGCGATTGCCAGGCCGATACCGCTGGTCGAGCCGGTGACGAGGGCATTCTTCGAAGACAGGGAACCCATGGAAAATCTCGCGCGAGGTGGGAGGGAACATGACGATATAATTGTGCGTCGCAGCATGACAATGGCAGAGCCATATGTCGATGCGATTACAGCCAGACGACAACGCCTGCTTGTCCTCGCCCGGTTCGGAAACCATGGTCGTTAGGCTGACACGGCACTGTCATGGTGCCGTGCAACATAATCGTTGCGCATTCGCGCGATCCTTCCTGAACGAATTCGTCCGACAGAACCTTGGGGCAACAGCATGGAAATCGCCGATGTCGTGAAGCGCGCCTATGCGATGCCGCTCACCAATCCCTCGTTCCCGCCAGGGCCCTATCGCTTCTTCGACCGCGAATACATCATCATCACCTATCGCACGACACGCGAGGCGCTCGAGGCCGTCGTGCCGGCGCCGCTGGAAATCGACGAGCCGCTGGTCAAGTACGAATTCATCCGCATGCCGGACTCCACCGGCTTCGGCGACTACACCGAGACCGGCCAGGTCATCCCGGTGCGCTACAAGGGCCAGCATGGCGGCTACGTCCATTCGATGTATCTCGACGATGACGCGCCGATCGCCGGCGGCCGCGAGTTGTGGGGGTTTCCAAAGAAGCTCGCCAATCCCAAGATCGTCCATGAAGGCGAGGTAATCGTCGGCACGCTGCACTATGGCAGCGTTCTGTGCGCCACCGGCACGATGGGCTACAAGCATCGTGAGGCTGATCATGACCAGGTACTCGCCTCGCTCGCCGCCCCCAATTTCCTCATCAAGATCATCCCCCATGTCGACGGCACGCCGCGCATCTGCGAGCTGGTCCGCTACTACCTCACCGATATCACGCTGAAGGAAGCCTGGACGGCGCCCGCGGCGCTCGATCTGCGGCCCCATGTCATGGCCGACGTGGCGAAGCTGCCCGTGCTCGACATCGTGTCAGCGGTTCACTTCAAGGCCGATCTGACGCTCGGCCTGGGCGAAGTCGTGCATGATTACCTCGCTGACCACAGCCGATCCGCTGCCAGCGCAACCCAGCTGGAGAAAGTCAGTGCTTGATCGTAACCGCAACAAGGCAGCCGTCGCCACCATCGAGGAAATCACGGCGCAGTATGACCGTATCGCGCTGGTCTTTCAGGGCGGCGGCGCGCTCGGCGCCTATCAGGCCGGGGTCTATCAGGCGCTGGCCGATGCCGGCTGCGAGCCGACCTGGCTGTCCGGCGTCTCCATCGGCGCCATCAATGCCGCGATCATCGCAGGCAACGAGCCGAGCCGCCGGCTGCAGCGGCTGGAACAGTTCTGGCAGACGATTTCCGGCCGCAAGATCTGGTCCTACACGCCCGAAGGCGACATCTACCGCGATATCCGCAACCAGACCTCGTCGTTGATGACGATGACGATGGGCCAGCCCGGCTTCTTCAAGCCGCGCAATCCCAATCCCTGGTTCCAGCTGTCGGGCGCAGAAGGCGCCACCAGCTTCTACGACACCGCCGAATTGAAGGACACGCTGGAGAGTCTGATCGACTTCGACGTGCTGAACGACGGCAAGAAGCGGCTGAGCGTCGGCGCGGTCAATGTCAGGACCGGTAACTTCGTCTATTTCGACACCGAGAAGGTGCGTATCGAGCCGGAGCACATCATGGCCAGCGGCGCGCTGCCGCCGGCCTTTCCTTCGATCCGTATCGAGGGCGAGTACTATTGGGATGGTGGCATCGTCTCCAACACGCCGCTGCAATACCTGCTCGACCAGGAAGAGGACCGTTCCTCGCTGGTCTTCCAGGTCGATCTGTTCAGCGCCCGCGGCGTGCTGCCGCGCGGCATGGCCGACGTGCTGTCGCGCCACAAGGACATCATGTATTCGAGCCGCACGCGGCAGAACACCGACAATTTCGAGCGAATCCATGCGCTGAAGATGAAGCTGCTCGATGCGCTGAAGCGCGTGCCGTCGGAGCAGCTCAGGGAAGGCGAGCAGGAGTTGATCGCCGACTATTCCAACGCCGGCGTCGTCAACATCGTCCACCTGATCTACCAGCACAAAGGCTATGAGGGCCACGCCAAGGACTATGAGTTTTCGGGCACCTCGATGCGCGAGCATTGGGAAATGGGCCTCGAGGACACCGAGCGCACGCTGCGTCACAAGAAGTGGCTGATGCTGCCGACCAATGCCGACGGCGTCACCATCCACGATCTGCATCGCGAAGATCCGACCTGAGCGACCCAAGAGCGGTTTTCCGCTTCCTCGGAACGCAGAGCCGCTCTGTCTATTTTGGCTCAGAACCTAAGATTGGCGCCGGCTCTCAGCAGGAGCCAGTAGAACAGGCCGGTCGCGCCCGCCGCGATCAACAGCGCCAGTTCGAATCCGCCCGGCGTTTGCGTAAGCGGCAGCCCGGCGGTGTTCATGCCGAACATGCCGACGATCAGCGAGCCAGGCAGAAGCAGCGCGCTCATCACAGCCAGCGCCTTAAGGCTGCGGTTGGATTCGTCCGCGAGCTCGGCGGCGACCTCCTCCTGCAACAGCCGTGCACGGTCGTTGACCATGACGACTTCGCGATCGAGCCTTTCCAGCCGCGTGGTAAGCCGGCGCAGGATCTCGTGCGCCCCCGCCGACAGCTTCCAGTCCGAGCGGTCCTCGTCCTGGAAGAGCGCCGCCAGCGCCGAGATCGGGCGGTGCAGGGAGACCGCCAGACGGCGAACATCTTTCAGCCGCCGCCTTTCGTCGGCAAGCCGCTCGGTCACTAGGTGATCTTCCACTTCGTCGAGCCGCTTGGTGGCGGCTGCGAGCCGCAGGCTGGTGCTGCTGCAGAACGCCAGCACGATCGCCTCGAAAAGTTCGAAGGCGGTGGCGGGCCGCAGCCCCGCGGCCAGCGCCTCGTGCACCTCCTCGACCGCTGCCAGCGAATGGCGGCGGCCGGTCACCAGCAGCCGCTCCGAGACCGCGAAGCGCAACCTGCCTATGGTCGTCGACTGACGCGCGATTTCGCTGTGCAGGTCGGCGGAAATGCCATGGACGACACCATCCTCATGCGCCAGCGCAGGGCTGTCCTCATGGCCTTCGAGGATTGCATGGGCAGAGGCCGGCAAGGCGCAGGCGTGGCTGACCCAGGAATGGGCGCGCTGATCGACGAGATCGACATGCAGCCAGACCCAGCCAGGCATCGCCAGTGCCGCGCCGATATCGCGGGGAGCAAGCGCCACCGGGGTTTTGCCTGGCAAGCGGTGATAAGCCCAGACCAGGCCAGGCGCCGGATGCTGGTCGTCGACCGCAAGCAAGGCCAGATGCGATGCGTCGTTCATGACTGCCGCCCGAAATCGTCGCGAACCTGTCGCCGGAAAACGAGACGGCGCCAATGTGGCGCCGTCGGTAGTGTTGTCGCTTCTGACGCTCAGAACACCTGGCGGAAGAGGATGAACAGCACGAAGGCCAGGGTGATAGAGCAGGGCAGGGTCAGCACCCAGGCGAGCAGCAGGTTGCGCACCGTCGACCATTGCAGGCCCGAGCCGTTGGCAGCCATGGTTCCGGCGACGCCGGACGACAGCACATGGGTCGTCGACACCGGCAGACCCAGACGGTCGGCCATGCCGATGGTGACCATCGCCACGAGTTCGGCGGCAGCGCCCTGGCCATAGGTCAGGTGGCTCTTGCCGATCTTCTCGCCGACCGTGACGACGATGCGTTTCCAGCCGACCATGGTGCCCAGGCCAAGCGCCAGGGCCACCGCGACCTTCACCCAGATCGGGATGAACTTCGTCGCGTTGTCGACGGCCTTGTGATAGTCGGTGACCGCCTTGAGATCGGCGGCCTCCATCGGCAGCAACTGCTTCTTGTCGATCAGTTTCAGCGCCTCGCCGATCAGATAGATGTCGTTGCGGGCGTTGCTGACCAGATCGGTCGGCACGGTGTCGACCGAAGCGTAAGGCTGCAGCTCGGCCGTCGTGTTGTGGATGTAGCTCTGCAGAGCGACGGTCGTCTTGTCGCTCCAGCTCCGGGTGCGCACGGCATCCTGCACGGCAGCCTTGGCATCCTTCGCATCGGCGACGGTGACACCGGGCTTCACATATTTGCCCAGCGCGGTCTCCACGCTGACCGAGGCCGACTTGTAGGCTTCGAGATAGTTGATGTCGGGCGTGCGGTTGAGCGCGTAGGCCGTCGGCACCACGCCGATCAGGATCAGCATGATCAGGCCCATGCCCTTCTGGCCGTCATTGGAGCCATGCGCAAAGCTGACGCCGGTGCAGGTGAAGATCAGCAGCGCGCGGATCCACCAGGGCGGCGGCGCATTGCCTTTCGGCGCCTCGTAGAGCGCCGGATTGCGGACGAGAAGCTTCATCGCGTAGAGCAGGATCGCCGCGGCGAAGAAGCCGATGATCGGCGACACCAGCAAGGTCACGCCGACATTGGTCGCCTGCGACCAGTCGACGCCGCTGGTAGCGCTGCCGGCAGGTGCCATGAACTGGTTGGCGAGGCCGACACCGATGATCGAACCGACCATGGTGTGCGAGCTCGACGCCGGCAGGCCGAGGAACCAGGTGCCGAGGTTCCACAGGATGGCGGCTACGAGCAGTGCGAACACCATGGCAAAGCCGGAGGAAGAACCGACCTGCAGGATCAGCTCGACCGGCAGCAGCGACAGGATGCCGAAGGCGACCGCGCCGCTGGAAGTGAGAACCCCGAGGAAATTGAAGGCGCCCGACCACATGACGGCGAACTCCGCCGGCAGCGAGCGTGTGTAGATGACGGTCGCCACCGCATTGGCGGTGTCATGGAACCCGTTGACGAATTCGAAGCCGAGCGCGATCAGCAAGGCGATGCCGAGCAGGATCCACGGCACCGTCTTGGCCACCGCCAGGTCCTGGCTAAGCGCGTAGCCGACATAGACCACGCCGACCAGCACCAGCACACCGAAGACCGGCAGGAACCACTTCGCGCCACCCGAACTATCCAGCGGATGATCCGGCCTTGGAATGCCCGCCTCACTAGAAACTATGTCCACCATGTCCCACTCCTATTGCATTGCAGCAAAGAACTGGAAAAGACGCTATGTCCGGACGATGAACCCTGTGTGACGCCGGGAGAGGCTTGGCCTTACGCGCGGTCGCCTTCAGGCGGGACCGGAGCGTGTCTTCAGGATCGCCGAGAACAGCGGATCGAAGGCGCGGCTGATCGGCGCCGCCGCGGCTCCCAATGCAATCGACCAGGGATCGGTGGTGCCGAGCTGCAGGCGCGGCAAGGTCCGGCCTGGCCGGTCGGCGATCGACGAAAGCAGCGGATGCATGGCCTCGACGAGCCGGCGCGCCAGCGCTTCCGGCGCGCCGCTGGTCAGGATGACTGTCTGCGGGTCGAAGATGGTTTCGATGAGATGCACGCTCCAGCGCAGGTCATGGGCCGCGCCCTCGATCCAGCGCATGATCTTCACATCACCCGCCGCGGCCAGCGCGCCGATCTTTCCGTAGAGGTCCTCGTCGGCGGGATCGAGGCCAAGATGCTGGTAGAGCGAGGCGAGCGACGCGCGATGTTCGAGCGGTGTCGAGCCGGGACCGGCCGGCGACAGCAAGGCCATGCCGATTTCGCCGGCATTGCCATGGCCGCCGCTGTACAGTTCGCCGTTGAGGATCAGTCCGGCGCCAATGCCATAGCCGACATAAAGACACACTGCGTGGTCGACGCCGTGCGCGGCGCCGACGATGCGCTCGGCCGTCGCGCAGGCGGCGGCATCGTTCTGCAGGCCGACATTCAGTCCCGTGCCCTTGGCCAGCATGTCCAGCAGCGGAAACTTCTGCCAGGCCGGCATCATCCATTTGTCATCCGAATTTTTCAGGCCAAACGGTCCGGGCATGGCGACACCCAGGCCGACGAGGCGTTTTTCCGACTGCAACGAGATACCGGCCAGTTCGCGCCGGACGCCATCGATCAGGCCGAGGATCACCTCGACGCCTCTGGACGGCTCATCGAAAGGCAGGTTCGCCTCGGCCCGCGCCAGCACGCTGCCCATCAGGTCGACCGCGACCGCACGCGTCAGGTGACGGTCGATCTGAAGGCCGATGGCGAAAGCGCCTTCCGGCACCAGCCTGTAGGGGGTCGACGGTTGCCCCCTGCCCTTGCGCACCGCATCGAGCGCAACGACCAGGCCGTCGCGTTCCAGGTCCTCGATGATGTTGGAAACCGCCTGCTTGGTAAGCTGCGTCGCCCGCGCCAAATCGGCCCGCGACAGCGCGCCATTGAGACGCAACGCCTCGACCATGACACGGCGGTTATGCGCGCTCGTGCCTTCCTGGTTGGTGCCGCTCTTGGCACGAATCGGGCTGATGTCGTCCACCGGCGTTTCCCCACTTGACACCATTAGAATATTGATCGACTAATTAAGTCAAGCGAGTTGACTTAATGTGAACCGAGCACCGCAAAACAAGATGGCCAAGGCTTCTGCTGCCGCCACTGGTCAGCCGGCACCATCAGGTCACGCGACATGGACCCGGGAAGACGATGCCAAACGTCTGGCAGCGCCGGCCCGTCAACGCTGCAATGGGAGAAGAAAATGCTTAAGACGATCACCAAGACACTGGTCGGCGCTGTTTTTGCCGGAGGACTGTTCGTCCCCCACGCTTTCGCCGAGACGACGCTCAACGCGCTTTTCATGGCGCAGGCCGCCTACAGCGAGGCCGACGTGCGTGCGATGACGGACGCCTTCACCAAGGCCAATCCGGACGTCAAGGTCAATCTCGAATTCGTCCCCTATGAGGGCCTGCACGACAAGACCGTGCTCGCCCAAGGGTCGGGCGGAGGCTATGACGTCGTCCTCTTCGACGTCATCTGGCCGGCCGAATACGCCACCAACAAGGTGCTGGTCGATGTGTCTTCCAAGATCACCGACGACATGAAAAAGGGCGTGTTGCCCGGCGCCTGGACCACGGTGCAGTATGAGGGCAAGTCCTATGGCATGCCGTGGATTCTCGACACCAAATACCTGTTTTACAACAAGGATATCCTGGAAAAGGCCGGCATCAAGGCCCCGCCGAAGACCTGGGAAGAACTCGGCGCACAAGCCAAGATCATCCAGGACAAGGGCCTGCTGAAGACGCCGATCGCGTGGAGCTGGTCGCAGGCGGAAGCAGCCATCTGCGACTACACCACGCTGGTCAGCGCCTATGGCGGCGACTTCCTCAAGGACGGCAAGCCGGACTTCCAGAATGGCGGCGGCCTGCTGGCCCTGAAATACATGGTCGACAGCTACAAGTCGGGTCTCACCAATCCCAATTCCAAGGAATTCCTCGAAGAGGACGTGCGCAAGGTTTTCGAAAACGGCGATGCCGCCTTCGCGCTGAACTGGACCTACATGTACAACATGGCCAACGACCCGAAGGACTCGAAGGTGGCCGGCAAGGTCGGCGTCGTGCCGGCGCCAGGCGTTGCCGGCACCAGCGAGGTGTCGGCCGTCAACGGTTCGATGGGTCTCGGCGTCACCGCGGTCTCGAAGCATCCCGACGAAGCCTGGAAGTACATCACCTTCATGACCTCGCAGGCGACGCAGAACCAGTACGCCAAGCTCTCGCTGCCGATCTGGGCCTCGTCCTATGACGACCCGGCGGTCACCAAGGGCCAGGAAGAACTGATCGCCGCCGCCAAGCTCGGCCTGGCCGCCATGTATCCGCGTCCGACCACGCCGAAATACCAGGAGCTGTCGACCGCGCTGCAGCAGGCAATCCAGGAATCGCTGCTCGGTACGTCTTCGCCGGAAGACGCCCTGAAGACCGCCGCGCAGAACAGCGGCCTCTGAGACAAGCCAGTCGTTCGATACGGGCGGCACTACAGCGTTGCGTCCCTTATGACGCGCAAAAGACGCTGTAGCACTTTCTATCTTGCGCATGATCCTTTCCGGAAATCGGCCTCCGATTTCCGGGGTCATGCACGAGTGCCGCCTGTGCTATGTCCAGATCACAGATGAGAGAAGAGAGGCTGCTCTGATGTCGAGCACCTGGATGACGACCCGCGCATGGTTTTTGATGCTGCCGTTGCTCGTGGTCATGGTCGCCGTCATCGGCTGGCCGCTGGTCGATACGGTCGGGCTCTCCTTCACCGATGCCAAGCTGGTCGGCACGGCTGGCGATTTTGTCGGCTTCGACAATTACTCCAGCATGCTGTCGAGCACCAACTTCTCGCGCACACTGATCACCACGACCCTGTTCGCGATTATTTCGGTTGCCGCCGAAATGGTGATCGGCGTCCTCGCCGCCCTGCTGCTCAATCAGGAGTTTCGTGGGCGCGCGCTCCTGCGCGCCCTGATGATCCTGCCCTGGGCATTGCCGACAGTGGTCAACGCCACGCTGTGGCGGCTGATCTACAATCCCGAATATGGCGCGCTGAATGCCGCCTTGACGCAGTTGCACCTCATCGACGCCTATCGGTCCTGGCTCGGTGAGCCGGGAACGGCGCTGGCTGCCCTCATCGTTGCGGACTGCTGGAAGAACTTTCCGCTGGTGGCGCTGATCGCGCTCGCCGCCCTCCAAGCGGTGCCGCGTGACATCACCGCCGCCTCGCTCGTCGATGGAGCGGGACCGTTCAACCGTTTTCGCTTCGTCATCCTGCCCTATCTTGCCGGCCCGCTGATGGTGGCGCTGGTGCTGCGCACCATCGAGGCCTTCAAGGTCTTCGATATCATTTGGGTGATGACACGCGGCGGTCCGGCAAACACCACGCGAACACTCTCGATCCTCGTCTACCAGGAAGCGTTCTCCTTCCAGCGCGCCGGTTCGGGCGCGTCGCTGGCGCTGATCGTCACCTTGCTCGTCACACTGCTCGCCGTCGCCTACGCCGCCCTGGTGCGAAAGACCGCCGGGAGCGCCGCCTGATGGAGCGCAAGAGCCTCGCCTTCACCGTCTTCATTTATGCCTGCGCGCTGCTGCTTGCCGCGATCATCCTGGCGCCTATCGCCTGGCTGTTCATCATGAGCATTTCGCCGGCCGCCGATCTCGCCGCCAAGCCGCTGCGCTGGTGGCCGCAGGCAGCCGACTTCTCCCGCTACCAGCAATTGCTGTCGACGGCCGAAAACAGCGCCGGCGCCGCCTTCACCTCGTCGCTGCGCAACAGTCTTGAGATCGCCGCCATGGCGACGCTGGCGGCACTCGCCTTGGCCATCCCCGCCGGCTGGGCGGTTTCGCGCACACCGTCGATCGGCTGGTCGCTGTCGATGGTCATCGCCACCTACATGCTGCCGCCGGTGGCGCTCGCCGTGCCGCTCTATATGGGCCTGTCGCATCTTGGCCTGCTCAACAATGTCTTCGGCCTGACGCTGGTGTATCTCACCATACTGGCGCCCTTCACCACCTGGCTGATGAAATCCGGCTTCGATTCCATCCCGCGCGAGATCGAGGCCGCGGCGATGATCGACGGCGCCGGCCTGTTCCAGACATTGCGCATCATCACCTTGCCGCTGGCCGCGCCCGTGATGGCGACATCGGCGTTGTTCGCCGTGCTGCTGGCCTGGGACGAATTCTTCTACGCGCTGCTGTTTACCTCCGACCAGCGCGCCAAGACGCTCACCGTCGCCATCGCCGATTTGGCCGGCGGCCGTGTTTCCGACTACGGATTGATTGCCACGGCTGGCGTGCTGGCCGCCTTGCCGCCGGTGCTGATCGGCCTCGTCATGCAGCGGGCGCTGATCTCGGGCCTGACCAGCGGCGGTGTGAAAGGATGAACATGACTGCAGATAAAGAACGGCCGGCCGGACTGACCGCCATCGACCGCGAAATGGCGCGCCAGCACGCCGATGCGCGTGCTTCGTTCGAGAACAACGCTGCCATGGCGGCAGACGTCGCCGCTTCGATCAGGAAGAGCGGCCGCCTGCTTCTGCTTGGCATGGGCGGCTCGCACGCGGTCGGCCGTGCCGTCGAGCCGCTCTATCGTGCACTCGGCATCGATGCGCTGGCGCTGCCACTGTCCGAGCAGCTCGGCCAGCCATTGCCGCTGGCGGACCGGACGGTGCTTGTGACTTCGCAATCCGGCGAGAGCGCCGAAGTCGTCAGATGGTTTGCGCAGGCCGGCGGCAGCTCGGACGTTTTCGGCCTGACGCTCGAAGGCGGTTCTTTTCTTGCCCGCACCGCGCCTTGCCTTGTCGGCGCCGGCGGCACGGAGCTGGCCTTCGCCGCGACCCGCAGCCTGACCGTGACCCTGGCCCTGCACCTGGCCATCCTCGCGGCTCTGGGCGAGGATCCGGCTCCTGCCCTTGCCATGCTCGAAGCTCCGCAGGATTGCGATATCGCCCAAGCACTCGCCGCGATTGGCAAGGTGGCCACGATCGTCACCTCCGGCCGCCGCCTGCAGGGCGTGGCCGAAGCCCTGGCGCTTGGCTTGACCGAACTGTCGCGGCTGCCCTGCTTTTCGCTCGAAGGCGGCCAGTTGCGGCACGGGCCGATGGAGATGCTTGGCCCGCAGATCGGTGTTGTCCTGTTTCGCGGCGCCGACCCGACTTCGGAGCTGGTGACCGCGATGGCACTTTCGGTGGTCGAAACCGGCGCGCCGCTGGTCATCTTCGACGCGTCCGGACAAGCGCCGGTCGCCGGGGCCGTCACCCTCTCGTTCAAACCAGCCTCGGGGATGGCCGCTATCCTCGCAACGCTGCCGGTGGCGCAGCGCCTGATGATCGCCTTCGCGGACGGTCGCGTCGACAATGCGGGCACACCGGTGCGCACCACCAAGATCACCAGGAGCGAGTGATGCGCCCGCTGGCGGTGATCGGCAACGTCAATGTCGACCTGATCGTCGGCCCGGTCGCGCCATGGCCGAAGGCGGGAACCGAGACCGTCGTCGACCATGACGAATTGCGCGTCGGCGGCCAGGCTGGCAACACCGGGCTCGCCTGGCAAGCGCTGGGCGTCGACTTTGCGATTGCCGCCAATGTCGGTGACGACCAGTTCGGCCGCTGGCTTGGTGAGGCTTTTGGCGTCCGCGCCGAGAAATGGGCTATCCGTCCCGAAGGCACGACATTGTCGGTCGGGATGACCCACCCCGATGGCGAACGGACCTTCTTCACCACACGCGGGCACTTGCCACGCTTCGGCCTCGCCGATGTCTTGTCGGTTCTCGACGGCCCCGCACTCTCCGGTGGCTACGCCCTGCTCTGCGGCTCCTTCCTGACCGAAGACCTCACGCGCGACTACAATGCTTTTTTCGCCTGGGCCGACAGCCACGGCGTTGCCGTGGCACTCGATACAGGCTGGCCGATCGATGGCTGGACCGCGGCCAATTGCGCCGCGACGAGGACATGGCTGTCGCGCTGCGCGCTGGCGCTGTTCAACGAGGTTGAGACGGTGACCCTGGCGGGGTTGCCAAGTCCGGCGGAAGCGGCGCGTGAAATCCGATCCAGCATGAGGCAAGGCGCGACCTTCGTCGTCAAGCGCGGGCCACGAGGCGCCATCGCCATCGGCCCGGACGGCACTCTCGTCGAAGCCGCCGCGCCCGACGTCAGGGTGGTCGACACGATCGGTGCCGGCGACGTCTTCAATGCCGCCTTCCTGGCCGCATTGGCACAGGAACGGCCGCTGTCCGCTTGCCTCCGCGCCGCTACGCACGTCGCCTCGCGCGCCATTTCCACCTTGCCCCGCAACTATAGCGGGCCGATGCAGTTTGAGGGTCCCATGCATGAGCGCGCTTGAAATCCATGGCATCCGCAAGAGCTACGGCAGCGTCGAGACGCTGAAAGGCATCGACATCGCGCTGCAGAGCGGTGAATTCCTGGTGCTGCTCGGCTCGTCGGGCTGCGGAAAATCGACGCTGCTCAACATCATCGCCGGCCTTGCCGAAGCGACCAGCGGCGACGTCCTGATCGGTGGCCGCTCGATCCTCGGCGTGCACCCCAAGAACCGCGATATCGCCATGGTCTTCCAGTCCTACGCGCTCTATCCGAACCTGACCGTGCGCCGCAACATCGGCTTTGGACTGGAGATGCGCGGCGTCGCGGCCGACGAGCGCGGCAGGGCGGTGAACGAAGCGGCAAGGCTGCTGCAGATCGAGGCTCTGCTCGATCGCAAGCCGAGTCAGCTTTCCGGCGGCCAGCGCCAGCGCGTCGCCATCGGCAGGGCCCTGGTGCGCAAGCCGCAGGTCTTCCTGTTCGACGAGCCGCTGTCCAATCTCGACGCCAAACTGCGCCTGGAAATGCGCACCGAATTGAAGCGCCTGCACCAAATGCTGCGGACGACCGTCGTCTACGTCACCCATGACCAGATCGAGGCGATGACGCTGGCCAGCCGCATCGCCGTCATGCGCGACGGCAGGATCGAGCAGCTCGGCACCCCCGAGGAGATCTACAACGACCCGGCGACACTCTACGTCGCCGGCTTTGTCGGCGCGCCATCGATGAACATGCTGCAGGCCACCGTCACCGACGGCAAGCTGGCCATTGCCGGATCCGATGTACGGATCCCAGTGCCGGCACGCTATGCGAATGCGGCGCGTGAGGGCGCACAAATGGTCGTCGGCATCAGGCCGGAAGCGCTGCGTGTGGCGACCGGAGCCGCCGCGGAGCCGTCACTGCCCGTGGAGATCGAGGTCGTCGAACTGACCGGCCCCGAGCTGGTCACCACGGTGCGGATCGGCACGCAACGGCTGACGGCTAGCCTGCCGCCGCGGGCCCAATTCGCCAAGGGCGAACAGCGCAACCTCGCCTTCGACGAGGCCGCGCTTCGCTTGTTCGATCCTTCGACGGGCAAGGCCCTGTAAGCGCCGTCGATTGAACGATCGCGGCAGCGTCGTCCTCCTCGCGCGCAAGCAAGCCTATTTGGCGATATCGAGAAGTGACGACACCAGCAGGTCCCGTTCGTCCTTTGACAGCACGTCGGAATCGAACAGGTTCATGCTGCGCAGTCCTTCAATGGCGAGATAGCAGACCAGAAGCGATTTGAGGTCCGGCGCCTCGCCCTTCAACCGCTCGAAAAGCTGCCGCTTGAATGTCTTGATCGGCATCATGAAATCGGGATCCTCGGCGATCGCCGAGAATATCCAAGATGCCGATGGCTGCTTCTCCTCGCAATCCTCGGCTGACAGCCTGATATAGACGGCGAGGGGATTTTTGCCCTTGTCGTTGCTGTTGGCGGATTCCAGCGCTTGCTCGAAATCGCGCAGATAGCCTTCGACCAGGCCTTGCATCAATTTCGCCTTGGTGGGGAAGTTGTAGAGCAGCCCGCCCTTCGACACGCCGGCGCGGTTGGCGACGGCATCGAGCGACAGGCTACCGGGCCCGGATTCCCGGGCAACATCAGCCGCCGCGGCGAGAATCTTCTCGCGCGAGTTCGGTCGTTGGGCTCTCATGGGCGCCTCCCATCGCAAGCTTAGGCCCAATTGACAAGACCGTCCAGACGGTACAGTAAGACCGCCACTATTTGAAATCGGGACCCGCAGTCGATATGTGTCCCGATGTCCGCGCTTCGCGCCGGATTTTCGACTGAGGGGACTTCCTTGTTCAAGCGCATACTCCGTGTCTTTATCGTTATTGTGGTCCTTGCCGTGCTCGTCATCGTGGTCGGCGGGATAGTCGGTTTCAACTTCCTGCGCGACAACGGCATCAAGCAGTATTTCGCCACCATGAAGCCGCCGGCGGCGACCGTGTCGACAACCATCGCCAAGCCGTCGAACTGGACACCGGGCGTCGAGGCGATCGGTACGGTGCGGGCCGTGCGCGGTGTCGACCTGACGGTCGAGACCGCCGGCATCGTCAAGGAAATCGCCTTCCATGCCAACCAGAAGGTGGCGGCCAACGCAGTGCTGCTGCAACTCGACGACGCCGTCGAGCGCGCTGATCTCGATGCGCAGAAGGCGCAGGCGGCACTCGATCAGACCACGCTGACCCGCGCCGTCGAACTGACAAGGCGTGGTGTTGGCTCCGACTCGACGCTGGACACGGCGCGTGCGGCGGCCTCCGCTTCGGCGTCCCAGGTGACCAGGCTGCAGGCCGTGCTCGACCAGAAGCAGCTTACCGCACCTTTCGCCGGCACGGTCGGCATTCCGAGGATCGACCTCGGCCAGTATCTGGCACCCGGCACCGCGGTGGTGACGCTGCAGGACCTCGACACGATGCGGGTCGACTTCTCGGTTCCCGAACAGCAGCTGCCGCTGCTCAAGATTGGCCAGACGGTCCGCCTGGGCCTTGGCGGCAGCGACGACATGCCCTTTGCCGGCGCCATTCGCGGCATCGACCCCAAGATCGACCCCTCCAGCCGGCTGGTGAACATCCGGGCGGAAGTTGCCAATCCCGAAGGCAAATTGACCCCAGGTCAGTTCGTGCAGGTGCGTGTCGAACTGCCCGAGGAGCAGAACGTGCTGTCACTGCCGCAGACGGCACTGACCACCAGCCTCTATGGCGACTACATATTCGTGGTGCAGCCGGCGAAGCCCGCCGGGGCAGCCCCGGCGCAGCCAGCCAAGCCGGACGAAAAGCCGGCGGCGGCCACCGACAAGCCCGCGGATGCCAAGCCTGCGGATGCCAAGGCGGCAGACGCCAAGCCGGCCGACGCAATGAAGCCCGCCGCCGATGCCATGAAGCCGGCCGCTGACGCAGCCAAGCCAGCGGACAAGGCCGCTGCCGATGCCGCCAAGCCAGCAGCGGCCGATCCGGCCAAGCCGGCGGCGGAAGGCGACAAACCGGCGTTTGTGCTGTCACAGGTCTTCGTCAAGCCGGGCCGCCGCAATCAAGGCATGGTCGAGATCGTCGAAGGGCTGAAGGCCGGCGACGAGGTCGTCACCGCGGGCCAGAACCGCCTCTTCAACGGCATGACCGTCAACGTCGACAACACGATCGACCCGACCAAATCGGCGAACAAGCAGGCCGACCAGCAATGAGCTTTTCCGATCTCTTCATCCGCCGGCCCGTCCTTTCGACGGTTCTTGCCTGCATGATCCTGCTGCTCGGTTTCCAGGGCATCTTCAACCTGTCGATCCGGCAGTATCCGAAGGTCGACGAGACCGCGATCACAATCACGACAGCCTATCCGGGCGCCAGCGCCGACCTGATCCAGGGCTTCATTTCCGCCCCGATCGCGCGCGCCGTCGCCTCGACCGAGAACATCGACTACGTAACCTCGTCCAGCCGTCCGTCCTCCAGCACCGTGACGGTGCAGATGAAGCTCGGTTCCAACCCAGACGTCGCGTTGACCGAAGTGCTGTCCAAGGTTCAGGGCGTACGCGGCACCTTGCCGGACGCCTCCAAGGACCCGGTCATCGTCAAGGGTACGGGTCAGCAGTTCGCGATGATGTACATCTCGATGCAGAATCCGAACATGACCAAGGAGCAGCTGACCGAGTATATCGAGCGCGTCATCAGGCCCCGCATGTCGACGGTCGAAGGCGTCGCCGACGTGCAGATCTTCGGCGCCCAGGAATACTCGATGCGCGTCTGGATCGACCCGGTCAGGCTTGCCGCGCGCGGCGTGACGGCGGCCGAAGTGCTGGCGGCGATCAACAATTCCAACTTCCTGTCGGCGCCCGGCAACACCCAGAACGAATATGTCGTCTCGTCGATCACCGTGCGCTCGACGCTGCAGACACCGGAAGCCTTCGCCGCACTGCCATTGCGCTCGACCGACGGCAATGTCGTGCGCCTGCGCGACGTCGCCCGCGTCGAACTGGCCGCCGCGAACACCGACACCAGGGTTTCCTTCAACGGCAAGCCCGGCACCTTCCTCGCCATCTTCCCGACCCCGGCAGCCAATCCGCTGACAACGGCGGCGGCACTCACCAAGCTGGTCCCGCAGATTCAGGAGACGCTGCCGAAGGGCATGACGATCGAAGTCGTCTACGACGCGACCGGACAGATCAGCGCCTCGATCGACGAGGTGTTCAAGACCATCGGCGAGGCGGTCGCCATCGTCGTCGTCGTCATCCTCCTCTTCCTCGGTTCGTTCCGCTCGGTGCTGATGCCGATCATCACCATCCCGCTGTCGCTGATCGGCGTCTGCTTCCTTTTGTTCGCGGTAGGCTATTCGATCAACCTTCTGTCGCTGCTGGCCATGGTGCTGGCGATCGGCCTTGTGGTCGACGACGCCATCGTGGTGGTGGAAAATATCCACCGTCACATGGAAGAGGATCACATGCCACCCATGCAGGCGGCCTTCAGCGGCATGCGCGAGATCGCGTCGGCCATCGTCGCCATGACCATGACGCTGGCCGCCGTGTTCGCGCCGCTGGCCTTCACCGGCGGCCTGACCGGCGCCCTGTTCCGCGAATTCGCGGTGACGCTCGCCGGATCGGTGGTGCTGTCTGGCATCATTGCCATCACCATCACGCCGATGATGTCGGCGCGCCTCCTGAAGCCCGGCAATGCCGGCCGTTTCCAGCGCATCGTCGACGGCACTTTCGCGCGCGTCGAGCATGTCTATGAGCGCGCCGTCACCGGATCTCTGAACTATCGCCCGCTGACGCTGCTCATCGTGCTGGCGCTTGTCGGTGTGACCGGCTTCATGTTCACCAAGACCTCGACGGAACTGGCGCCGGAAGAGGATCAGGGCTTCCTGCTCTCGCTGGTGACGGGGCCGCGCTATGCGACCTCCGATTACACCGAGACTTACGTCAATCAGATCCTGGGCCTGGTGAAGGACATTCCCGAGACCCGGGCGCAGTTCTCGGCCGTCGCCTTCGGCGGCACGACCAACAGCGCCTTCGTCGGTTTTGCCTTCAAGGATTGGGCGGAGCGGAAGCGCAATTCGAAGGAGCTGCAGGCCGACATTACGGCTCGTATCGCCAAGGTGGCGGGTGTCCAGGCCTTCGTCTTCGCGCCGCCGACTCTGCCGGGCTCTGGCGGCGGCTTGCCGATTTCCATGGTGGTGCGCTCGACCGGCGATTCCGCTCAGGTCTACGAGGAAGCCGAGAAGATCAAGAACAAGGCGCAGGCCTCGGGCCGCTTCATCGTCGTGCAGAATTCGATGGCCTATGACGCACCGCAGGTGACGGTGACCATCGATCGCGACCGCGCCGCCGCGCTCAACCTGCCGATCGCCGATATCGGCCGGACGCTGACGCTGCTGGTCGGCGGTGCCGAAGTGGCGCAATTCGACCGCGACTCCAACAGCTACGACATCATCCCGCAGGTGCCGCAGGAATTCCGCGACAACCCTGAAAAGCTCGGCGAATACTTCGTGCGCAGCGTGACGGGCGAGATGGTGCCGCTGTCGGCCGTGGTGACGATTTCGAACAATGCGTCGCCGGCGGCGATCGAGCAGTTCAACCAGCTGAATTCGTCGACGATCTCGGCGCTGCCGCTGCCCGGTGTCACCACGGGCGACGGTTTGAAAGTGCTCGAGGACATCGCCTGGGAGAGCCTGCCCGACACTTTCTTCATCGATTATTCCGGCCAGTCCCGGCAGGAGAAGGAACAGGGCAACACGATCCTGATCGCTTTCGGCGCGGCCGTCATCGTCATCTACCTGGTGCTGGCGGCGCAGTTCGAAAGCTTCCGCGATCCGCTGATCATCATGATGGCGGTGCCACTGTCGATCTTCGGCGCGATCGTGCCGCTCAATCTGGGCCTCGGCACGCTCAACATCTATACCCAGGTCGGACTGATCACGCTGATCGGCCTGATCACCAAGCACGGCATCCTGCTGGTCGAATTCGCCAACCAGCAGCGAGAACTGCATGGCATGCGGCGGCGTGACGCCATCATCGCCTCGGCCAAGGTGCGCCTGCGGCCGATCCTGATGACGACGGCGGCGATGGCGCTGGGTGTGGTGCCGCTGATCGTTTCCAGCGGCGCCGGTGCCGCGGCCCGCTATTCGATGGGCCTGGTCATCTTCACCGGCATCCTGGTCGGCACCATGTTCACACTGTTCGTCGTGCCGATGTTCTATACTTTCATCGCCAGCAAGGACCTGCCGCATCTGGCGGAAAAGCCGGATCCCAAGCTGATGCCGGCGCTGCCGAGCTGAGGCACGGGGCGCAAGACACAAAAAGAGGCCGGGATTTCTCCGGCCTTTTTTTGGCGATCGCTCCAGCAACTCCGGCACATGGCCGAATGCGGCAACCTGCCTGCTACTTGACGATGACGATGCTGGTGTTGGCCGCTCCGAACGTCTCGACGAGCTGGTAGAAATCGGCGGCGTTGTCCGGGTGCAGCCGTACGCAGCCATGCGAGGCGGGCTGGCCGAGGCGCTTGATGGCATAGGTGGCGTGGACCGCGTAGCCGCCGCTGAAAAACACCGAATGTGGCATCGGCGCGTTGTCGTATTTCTTCGAATACCACATCTCATGCATGCGCGTCGGCTTGAACGAGCCGGTCGGCGTCACGTGCGCCCTGTCGCCAGTGGAAACCTTCCAGGCGAAAGTCGGCCGGCCGTCGACCGAGACTTCCATGACCTGCTGCGACAGCGAAACGCGGGCAACGATGCTGTTGGCGGCATGGGCGGCGTTGGCGCCGAACAGAAGCGCACTGCCCATGAGCGCGGCGGCGGTGATGTTGATGAACTTCGCGGAAATGGCGGTGTGCATGATGTCCCCTCTCTCTGCCGGTCCGGCCGGCTCCAATTTGATGACGCGGCTTATCCCAGCGGCATGTTTCGGAAAGATTTCGCGAAATGCTCGTTTGTGTTTCGAATCTGTTTCCGCTGATTAACAGGACAATCACCCTGTTTGATGGCGCTCCATTCCGGACACGGGGCCAAGGATGAAGGACACAGGCATTCACCCCGAAACGAAAGTTCGAGTTGTCTCCTACATGAAAGAGTTTGTCTCAATCCGAAACCAATCTGCAACAAAGTGCGGTTTTGGGCGGCATGATCCGGATACCGACCGGATGCAAAAAGTTGACGCAACGAAAGCAGACGGCAACGACCAAGGGAACGAAAACGAACATACGCTCCTGGCTCTCCAGGATCAGCATCACGGCGGCGGCTGTCGGCGGCGGCACCATTGCCGGCGGCCCCGTGCGCGGCTGGCGGCGATGAGTTCGAGCGACATTTCGACCCTGCACGTCGCCCTGTCTGCGCCACGGTCTGGATCGTTTCCAGCCTGCGCATCGCCCAGTTGAAGGCCCTCTGGCGGGTTGGCCTTCGGCTGCTGGCATTGCGCGGCCCCTCCGGCAACTTGCTGCCGAGAGGACCGAAGGCCCGCGCCGCGACGGGGGGCTCCGTGGGCGGCGCGGGCACTTCGGGAGTTCCTGAAGCGACCCGCTACACAGTCATCTTTTTGGGGAATTCAGATCATGAAGACAAAATTCGCGGCTTCCGTGCTTTCCGCACTGCTCTATGCGCAGGGCCTGCTCGGCTTTGCCGCACTCGCCAGCGTGCTGCTCAAGGAACGCGCTCACGCAAGCGAGTTCGCCGTCGGCGGCGAAATGGCCTCGGGCCCGTCATTGCTGGTGGTGCGCTGAACCTCGCGGGCATCGGCGCGGGAAAATGGAAAGTCCGATGCTCATCCGACGAACCAGCAGGAAAACACAGCCGTCAGTCGGCGAATTGCCGTGGCGGATCGAACCTGTAGCCGGCGCCGCGTATGGTGGTGATGGTCTCGGTGTCGAGCTTGCGGCGCAGTCGCACGATGCGCGAGTCGATCGAGCGATCGAAGGCGTCGGCATTCTCGGCCGGCGCGGCTGCGATAATGTCGTCCCGCGTCAGTACCTTGCGCGGGCTCGCCAGGAACAGCCTGAGGAGCGCCACCTGGCCGGGCGAGAGCTGCTCCTGCGTACCGGAGCGATGCATGACCATCGCCGATCTCAGGTCGACGGTTGCGTTCTCCAGCACGATCA
Source organism: Mesorhizobium sp. B2-3-15 (assembly GCF_006442875.1). Classification (NCBI taxonomy): domain Bacteria; kingdom Pseudomonadati; phylum Pseudomonadota; class Alphaproteobacteria; order Hyphomicrobiales; family Phyllobacteriaceae; genus Mesorhizobium; species Mesorhizobium sp. B2-3-15. Next base: position 197,978 of record NZ_VFVO01000010.1, read on the forward strand.
GCTCCTGGGTACCCCTGCCGCGCCGCGAAAGCAGGCCACCGACACGCGCGGCGAGTTCCCTGACATTGAGCGGACTTTCGACGACGTCGGCGGCGCCGAGCTCGAGCGCCAACACCTTGTCGAGGAGATCGGCCGGCCGGCATATCAGGATGAAATCCGGTCCATGCTCCCCACCCCCAGCTTGGCCGCCAAAACGCCTGAGCAGATCCCGCCCTTCCGCCTGGCTGAGGCTGTCCCCGACAACGACAACGTCGATGCCGCCGCCCGACAGCAGCGATTCCGCCTCCCAGGGCTGCCGCGCCCGGCGCACGTCGTGGCCGCGCCGCTCGAGATGGTCGGCAAGCTCGCTCGCGACGACCTCGGCGACGGAAACAAGCGCAATGATGGCTCGTGCGGCCATGTTTTCCAACCGTTCCCTGGCAACCGGATATGAGTGCTGGACATCATGTTTATACCCAATCTACTTTCCACTGAAAGTGGGAGCGAGAGCATCGTGCGGGCAAGAATTGTTATCGTCGAGGATGAGCCCGACCTGAGGGACGCGGTCGCCGAATATCTCGGCGCCGCCGGCTATGATGTTTCGACCGCTGAAACCGCGGCCGCCGCGCGCCGCCTGATCGAGACGCAGTCCTTCCATCTGGCTATCCTCGACATCGCCATGCCGGGCGAGGATGGCTTGTCGCTTGGCCGCTGGCTGCGCTCGAAAATGCCGATCGGCATCATCTATGCGACCGCCGCCGGCACCGCGCTCGACCGCATCGTCGGACTGGAACTCGGCGCCGATGACTATATCGTCAAGCCGTATGAACTGCGCGAGGTGCTGGCCAGGGTGCGCAGCGTGCTGCGCCGTGTTCCCCAGCCGACGGAGCCGCAGGACAGGAAGGCCAGCACGGATCGGCGCTCCGTCGCTTTCGGCCCCTTCCAGGCCGATCTCGACGGCAGGATGGTCACCGGCGCCAACGGCACAGTGATCGACATGGCCAAGAGCGAATTCGACGTGCTGGAGGTTTTCCTGACCCGCGCCAACCGGCTGCTGACCAGGGCCGCGATCTCCGAGGCGATCGGCTTCACCGAGGATCCGGAATCGTCGCGCGCCGTCGATATCCGCATCATGCGCCTGCGCAAGAAGATCGAGACGGACCCGGCCAACCCGAAATTCCTGCGCACGGTGCGTGGCGAAGGCTATATTTTCTCGCTGCCGGCCGGCGACGGCAGCTGAGCGTCAGACCGAGGAAGTCCGCTCCGCAGCCGTTGCCAGCCGATCGATTGGCGTGACTCTGGACTAATGGCTGACAATGATGGGCGACACGGCAAGCACGGACATGCAGGGTTTCAGGCAGGGCGCGGCGATGGCCGCCGTGCGTGTCGTGCGCCGGCTGCGCGAGGCCGGCGACTGGCAGCGCGAAATGGACGGCATACTGGAGACGCTATGCCACGCCATGGAGTGCCAGCGCGGCATCCTGTTCCGCCTGCGCGAATTGCCCGGCCAGGGTTTCGCCCAGTCGGTCGCTGCCTACTGGATCGATCCTGACTTCGGCGGCGAACTGGCCTCACCGACCGTCATCATGCAGTCGATCGTCAATTCGGATCCGCTGCTTGAGCGGCTGGCCGAGGATGAGCGGCAGGGCAAGATTTTCGCCGGCCATACGCGCGACCTCGAAGGATTCCTGAGGGCCGATTTCGAGAAGCAGAACATCAAGTCGTTCCTGTCGGTGTCGGTCTTCGCGCACGGCCATTTGTGGGGGACGCTGGCCGTCAATGACTGCGTCGAAGAGCGGGAATGGACCGACGAGGAGGAGGCGACGCTGCACATCATCGCCCTCGCCATAGGCGACGCCATCGAACACTCCCCCTCGGACGCCCATGCCAGCGAAGTGATCCGCCGCACCATGCTGCAGGCCTCGCTCGACGCCATTATCGTCATCGACGAGGCCGGGTCGATCATCGAATTCAATCCGGCCGCCGAGAAGATGTTCGGCTTCCTGCGCAGCGATATCCTCGGCAAGGACCTGCTCGACACGGTCGTTCCTGAATACTACCGCAAGGGCTATGCCTCGGGCGCCGACTACATGTCCGGCCGTGGCGCCCCGATGGTCGGCCAGCGGCTCGAGACCGTGACGCAGAATGCCGCCGGCGAGGTGTTTCCGATCGAACTGACGGCGACCGAGATGCGGGTCGCCGACCGCCGCCTGATCTTTGGCTCGATCCGCGACCTGCGCGACAGGCTGCGCGCCGAGGAAGAGATCAACCGGCAGCGCGAGAAGCTGCACCAGAACGAGAAGATGGCGGCGATGGGCTCGCTGCTTGCCGGCGTCTCGCACGAACTCAACAATCCGCTGGCCGTCGTCGTGGCCCAGTCGACGCTGCTGCATGAATTCTCCTCGGATCCGCAGACCAAGGTCCGGGCCGAAAAGGTTCGTGCCGCCGCCGAGCGCTGCGGGCGCATCGTCAAAAGCTTCCTGTCGATGGTCCGCCTCCATCCGGCGGCACAGGCCGAGACCGATCTCAACCAGGTGATCCGCGCCGCTCTCGAAGTGACCGCCTACGGCGCGCGCTCGAGCGGCATCGTCATCGATACCGATTTCGCGCCAGGTCCGCTGCTCGCCATGGCCGATGCCGACCACGTGACACAGGTGGCGGCCAATTTCCTCATCAACAGCCAGCATGCCCTGGCCGGCGTCGCCGGCGACCGCCTGATCAAGGTGCGGAGCTTCCGCAGCGATCGGGGCAATCCCGGCTTCTCGGTCGAGGACAACGGGCCCGGCATTCCCGAAGCCATCCGTTCGCGCATTTTCGAATCCTATTTCACCACCAAGCCGGTCGGCGTCGGCACCGGCATTGGCCTGTCGATCTCGAAATCGATCATCGAACGGCACAACGGCAATGTCTGGTTCGAGGAGGTGTTGCCGAGAGGCGCGCGTTTCGTCGTCCAGTTGCCGGCGATCTCTGCGGGCATCGCCGCCGCCGGCGAAAGCCAGCCACGATCGAGCGGCCTGCGCCATGCGCTGATCATCGATGACGAGCCTGACGTCGCCGGTTCCCTGTCCGATATTCTCGAACTGATGGGCATCAAGTCGCGGATCGCGCCGCTCTGGGAATCGGGCGCCGCCACCTTGGGTGGCCACATGCCCCCCGATATCGTCTTTTCGGATCTGCGCATGCCCGGCATATCAGGCATTTCGATCTACCGCGAACTGCTCGCCGAACGGCCCGACCTGGCGCGGCGTTTCGTGCTCGTCACCGGCGACCTGATCGGCGCGAAGGCGGAAGTCGAAGCCTTGCCGTCGCAGCAGCGGCCACAGATCCTCGAAAAACCGTTCAGCACGCTGGATGTACGCAGTGTGCTTTCGACCATCGCCGAGCAGGCCGCGTTGAAAGCATAAAAAAGGCTCCCGGCCGACATCGCGGCGGGAGCCGAAGCGAGCGCCGAGAAGCGCTCGGGGAGGTAGGGCATGATCCCCAAACGGGAACCGGTTTCGGGATCATGCCCCGGCAGAAACGCAGAGGCAGAAATCAGAAGATGTTGGGCGTGCTGGTCAGCGGCGCGGCGTTGGCGATCATGCGGATCGCGCGGGTCTTGTGCGTTCCGGACTGCTCGGCAATGGCGCGCAGGCAATCCACGCTCTCGGCGCCCCAGGCCTGCCCCCTGCAGGCGAAATCGATTGCCGGCATAGGCAGGCGGGCGGTCGTGGTCGTGGTCGGCGCGCCTTCGATGACGTTGGCGGGCGGGTTCAACGAAGCGAAGGCTGGGCCGACCGTCGGCGTGAACGCCATGCCGGCGAAGGCGCAAGCAGCCAGCGCCATGAACATTCCCATCGGGTGGTCGCTGGCGCGCTGGCGAAGGGCCAGCTTCGGGCGGCGGTCAGCGCGCTCTGGAGCTTGAAAGCGGTTGCCGCTGGTGATCTGGACTTTCGCATGCATCATCATCCCCTTCGTTGATTTTCTTTTTGCGATTAAACGAATTTAATCGCGCCTTGTAACGGTGCAAAGGTGACGAGAGCTTGGCAATGTAACCGGATTGAAACATCGATACGGGCAAAACCGGGCAGGGTCGGTCATTGGCTGTTTTGGCCCGAGGGGTGGCGGGTTGCAAGACGTGCACGACCGGTAGCCGCGTGAACGATTGGCGGCGCGAGCCAGCGATCGGGGGCAGTTACGGAACTCTGGCTAAGATCCGGATTTTCCGGGGTTTTCGAAGCCCGCAACGGCGCGGGATTCCCATGGAACCAGCGCCGACATTTTCGCTGCGGAACAGTCACATCTCCACAAGCCATTGCATTTCAATGCAAAATATGATTATATTGAATGCATATTCAATAAAAGAAGAGACGTTTTATGAACCCGCACCTCCGTGACGTGGCAATCCCGAACGATTGGGACCGGCGGGGACTGCCGGGCTGGAGCTACCATTCCGACGCCCTTCTCGAACTGGAGAAGGAGCATGTGTTCCGCAATCATTGGCAGATCGTCGGGCATGTCTGCGACATACCGGACGCCGGCGATTACCTCACCATGGATGTCATTGGCGAACGCGCCCTGATCGTGCGCGGCAAGGACGGCGTGGTACGCGGTTTCAACAACATGTGCCGCCATCGCGGCAGCCGCGTCGTCGCCGACAGCCAGGGCAATTGCAAGAACGCGCTGGTCTGTCCGTTTCACGGCTGGGTCTACAATCTCGACGGCACGCTGCGCGGCGCCGCCCGCCCGCGCTCCTTCCCCGACCTCGACAAGACCGAGTTTGGCCTGATGCCGCTCGACCTCGAAATCTGGATGGGCTTCATCTTCATCCGCTTCCGCAATGGCGGGCCACAGCCCTCCGTCGCCGAGCTGCTGAGGCCGATCGAACCCGAATTCGCGCATTACAAGGCCGCCGACATGGTGCCTTCCTGGGGCATCTGGACCCAGAAGACGCCGGTCAACTGGAAGTCGGTGCGCGACGTCGACAATGAAGGCTATCATGTCGCCATGGCGCATCCGGCCTTGCAGGATCTCTATGGCGCCACCTATTTCGACGAGCCCTTCGTCAATGGCGTCTCGCGCTCCTTCGCCACCTACAACCCGCATGCCGGCCGCCGCTGGAGCGTGAAGAACTACGTCAAGATCGCGCCGGAGCCGACGCATCTGCCTGACCATCTCAGGAAGGCCTGGGTCTATTACGGTATCTTTCCCAACGCCGTTCTGTCGGTGATGCCGGAATCAGTGCAGTTTTATCAGGAGTTCCCACTGTCGACGGGTGAGACGCTGCTGCGCGGCGCCATCTATCGTTACCGCGACGAGAGCCGAGAGCAGGCCGCCGCCCGCTACCTCTCCTTCCGCATCGATCGCGACACCATGTCGGAAGATGTGCAGCTCTCGGTCTGGTCGAACGAATCCATGCTGTCCGAGGCTTTCGAGGGCTTTTATCTCTCCGACCTCGAATATGGCGTCCGCACCCACCACGACCACCTGCGCAAGCAGGTTCCGGTGCTCGGCCTGGAAACGGCGCCGGAGGAGAAGGACATGTGGGATTTGAACGACGCGCTGAGGTCGCGGGCATGACAACCCTGCTGATTGGTGAAGTCCCCGTCAGCGCTGCCCATCATCCGCCCTTCGGGCACCTTCTCCCCGTGAAAACGGGGAGAAGGAGAAACTCACCCCTGCCACACACCCTCTTTCCTGAGATCTTCCATCGTGCGTGAAATACCCTCGCGCAGGATGCCGACCATGTCGTCGATCTGCTCGCGCGTAATGACGAGCGGCGGCGACATCACGCACATGTTGATCAGCGGCCGCACCAGCAGGCCAAGCTCGTGGCAGTGGGCGTCGATGCGTTTGCCGACATCCTTGTCGAGCTGCAGCGGATCCTTGCTTTCGCGATCGGCGACGCATTCGACACAGCCCATCAGCCCGACGCCGCGCACTTCGCCGACCAGCGGCAGCTCTTCCAGCGTCTTCAATTGCGCCTGGAAATAGGGCGCGACCGCCTGCGTGTGAGCAAGCACGCTCTCTTCCAGCAGGTCGAGATTCTTCAACGCCACGGCACAGCCGACCGGATGGCTGGTGTAGGTCAGGCCATGGCCGAACATCGCGTCGGGATGGTTGGAACGGCGTAATTCCTCCAGCAGCCGCTCCGAGATGATGACGCCGCCAAGCGGGAAATAACCCGAGGTGACGCCCTTCGCGAAAGTGATCATGTCGGGGTCGATGCCGAACACGTCGCCCGAGGCAAAGACATGGCCCAGACGTCCGAAGCCCGTCACCACCTCGTCGGAGATATAAAGAATATCCTTGTCGCGGCAGATCTCGCGGATGCGCCTGAGGTAGCCGTCCGGCGGAATGATGACGCCGCCGGACGCCTGTATGGGTTCGCCGACGAACGCGCCTATTCTGTCGGCGCCGACACGCGCGACCGTATCGCGGAACTGGTCGACAAGGAAATCGGTGAAAGCGGCGATGCTCATGCCTTTCGGCCGGCGGAACGGGTCGGGGGAGGCGAGCTTGACCACCAGTTCGTCGGCGCCATCCATCCAGTCGCGGTCGCGCGGGCGGCCATTGAGCGAGGCCGAGAGATAGGTTGAGCCATGATAGGCGCCGCCACGGCTCAGGATCAGCTTCTTTTCCGGCCGGCCGCGCACATTGTTGTAAAACTGCATGAAGCGCAGCGCCGTCTCGACCGCCGAGGAACCGCCCGTGGTGTAGAAGACGTGGCTGAGGTCGCCTGGGGCATGGCCGGCGATGCGTTTGGCAAGCTCCGCCGACGGCGCGTTCATCGTGTACCAGGGCGTGTTGTAGGACAGCGCCATCGCCTGGTCGTACATCACCCTGGCGAGTTCCTCGCGACGATGCCCGACATTGACGCACCACATGCCGGCCGGGCCGTCTATCAGCCGCTTGCCGGTGCTGTCGGTAATGTAGATGCCATCGCCTTCGCCGATCAGCGCGCGCGCCTCCGAACCGACGGAACCGGCGTAGGGCCAGGGCTGGATGAGATGACGCTTGGCCAGTTCGACCGCATCGTCGCCACCAGGGCCAGCCGTTTCGCGTGCCTTCAGATCCCTCACCGCCGCCATCATCGCCTCCACATCATCCCCGAATTTTCCGGGCATTAATCCGGTTCGCCATGGCCGAAATCGCCGCCCTGCTCACACGATTTTGAATGTCCGTTCAATCAATATTGCAGAATTAGCGCTTGATTTCAATCCGCGGATGCGCGCATGATGAAAGAAAGCCGGGAAGGGGAACAATAGCCGGCGCCAGCCCAATGGGATGCCGTATGGCGGGACAATCCAGGCCAGCAATCGAGATCACACGCGGAGCCCGGAGCCCCGGAGTCCGGCAATGACGGCGGCTGCGGAAGGGGCGCCCTCGTTGGGCATGACGCGGGCCAGACGAAATGCCCTTCTGCAATCCGAGCCTGTACAAGGCTTTGCCCTGATCAGCCCGACCTTTCTCTACGCTCTCATCCTTCTGGTCCTGCCGATCCTGGTCGTCATCGCCCATTCCTTCTGGACGCAGCACTACCTGACCATCGACCGCACCTTCACGCTGGAAAACTATCGCGTCGCACTGACCGAGCCGATCTACCGCGATCTGTTGTGGCGCTCGCTCTACATCTCGCTGACGGTCAGCCTGTTCACCGTCGTCCTCGCCTACCCGATCGCCTATTTCATTTCCTTCCATGGCGGCCGTCACAAGAGCCTGTGGCTGTTCCTCATAACCATCCCGTTCTGGACCAGCTATCTCTTGCGCGTGATGTCGTGGAAGGTCATCCTGGGCTATAACGGCGTCTTGAATTCCGGCCTGATGGGTCTGGGCATCATCGACGAACCGTCGACCGCCCTGCTCTACAATTCGAGCGCCGTCATCATCACGCTCACCCATGCCTGGGCGGCCTTCGCCATCCTGCCGATTTTCGTGTCCCTGGAGAAGGTCGACCGCACGCTGGTCGAAGCGGCCACCGACCTTGGCGATGGACCCTTCCGGTCGTTCCTGCGCGTGACCTTGCCGCTGTCGGCGCCAGGCATCATTTCCGCGGCGCTGATCGTCATGATCCCGACTGTCGGCGACTATGTCACGCCAAAGCTCGTCGGCGGCAAGGATGGCGTCATGATCGCCAATGCCATCCAAGCGCAGTTCGGCAAAGCCGCCAACTGGCCGCTCGGTGCCGCACTTTCCGTCACCACCATGCTGATCGTCTCTCTGATGGCCGGCGCCACGGTGCTGATCATCCGCGGCTTGCAAAGGATGGCGCGATGAAGGCGCGGCGCTTCCTGCCGGGCTGCTGGCTGTCGGCCTATGCGTTCCTCTATATCGTCTTCCTCTATCTGCCCGTCATCTTCCTGCCGATCTTCTCGGTCAACACGGCGGCGACGCCGAAATTCCCGCTGACCGGCTTCACCCTGCAATGGTACGAAGACCTGCCGCGCACGCCGGCGCTGCTCGATGCCGCCTGGAACAGCCTGATCGTCGGCGTCTCGGCAGCCATCCTCTCCACCGTACTCGGCATCCTCGCCGCCCGCTCGATCACCCGCTACCGCTATCCCGGCCGCCGCGCCATCAACGGTCTGATCATGGCCCCGCTTGTGCTGCCCGAAGTGATCGTCGCCATCTCGATGCTGCTGGTGATGCTGCAGTTGGGCCTCGGTCTTTCGCTGTTCACTGTCGTGCTCGGCCACGTCCTGGTCTGCATTCCCTATTCGATGACGGTGCTGACTTCCGGCTTCGAGGGTTTCGACCGCAGCCTCGAGGAAGCCTCCGCCGATCTCGGCGAAAGCGCCTTCGGCACTTTCCGGCGTGTAACGCTGCCGATGGTGGCGCCGGCGATCATTTCCAGCCTTCTGGTCTGCTTCACCATCTCGCTGGACGAATTCATCATCGCCTTCTTCCTCACCGGCACCGAGGCGACGCTGCCGATCTACATCTGGGGCCAGTTGCGTTTCGCCTCGAAACTGCCCGGCGTGCTGGCGCTGGGCACGCTGCTTTTGGTTGCCTCTTTCCTGTTGATGACAATTGCTGAAGTCCTGCGTCGCCGCGCGGCCAGACGCACCCAGAACGAGGGAGGCCTCTATGCCTGAGCAGCCGCGGATCGAGCGCCCTCACGCGGACAGGATCCAATCCGAAAGATCGATGATCGAGATCCGCAATGTCACCCGCAGCTATGGGGCGTTCAAGGCGCTGGACGACGCCTCCCTGACCATCAGGGAAGGCGAGTTCTTCTCGCTGCTCGGCCCGTCGGGCTGCGGCAAGACCACGCTTTTGCGCATGATCGCCGGCTTCGACAATCCGACCAGCGGTTCGATCGCGGTTGGCGGCCAGCCCATGGAAGGCATACCGGCTAACCGCCGGCCGACCAACATGGTGTTCCAGAGCTACGCGATCTTCCCGCACCTCAATGTCGAGCAGAACGTCGCCTACGGGCTGAAGCGGTTGAAGCTGCAGGGTGACGAAGAGAAGCGCCGGGTCGAGGAGGCGCTGGCGCAGGTCTCGCTCACCGGCCTCGGCAAGCGGCTTGCCACGGAGCTTTCCGGCGGCCAGCGGCAGCGCGTCGCGCTCGCCCGCGCCCTGGTGATGCGACCTAAGGTGCTTTTGCTCGACGAGCCGCTGTCGGCGCTCGACAAGAAGCTGCGCGAGCAGATGCAGGTCGAACTGCGCCGCCTGCAGCAGGCCGTCGGCATTACCTTCGTCCTGGTCACCCACGATCAGTATGAAGCGCTCGCAATGTCCGATCGCATCGCCGTGATGTTCGGCGGCAAGATCGCGCAGGTCGCCTCCCCGAAGGAAATCTACCAGCGCCCGGTAAACCGCCAGGTCGCCGACTTCCTTGGCGGCATGAATTTCGTCAAGGCCGAGATCGTCGAGGAGAACGGCGCCTCGCTGATCGTCGACACGCTGGGTTTCGGCCGTATCAAGACCGACAAGCCGAAGGCTTTCGTGCGCAATGGCGGCGGCGCGACGCTCGGCATCCGACCGGAGCGCCTGCGCGTGCTGTGGGACAACGCGACAGCCAAGTTCGAGGTCGCCGGCAAGGTGGTGGAACGCCACTATTTCGGCGAGATCACCCATCTGATCGTCGAAATCCCTGGCCTGGAGAAGCCGCTCTCGGTGACCGAGACCAACGATTTCGGCGCCGATGACATTCCAGTCGGCACCTCGATCCGCCTCGCCTATGATCCGGAAGCGTTGGTCGCGATGGCCGACTGAACTCCGGCGATGATCCTGCGCGCCGCGATACGCCCGGCCACGATCGCGCCCTCGACATAGCCCGGGAATGACGGCGCCAATTCCGACGACGCGAAATGCACCGGCGGTGCGCCGGCAAGAATGGTGGCCTCGGCACCCCTCGCCGACACATCGACGATCAGGTCGCTATAGGCACCGCCGCTCCAGCGATCATGCGTCCAGTCACGGCGGTTGAAATCGAGAACATCCGCCGCCTCCGGACCGAGCGCCTCCACAAGCTCCGTCGTCACCTGCGTCCGCAGATCCGACTCGCCGAGTTCGTGCCAGCGCAGCGCCAGCGGTCCGCCAACGAAGACGACAAGCGCCGCATGATCGGGATCCCTGCTGGCGTCGCAGGCAAACAGCCCCGGCAGATCGCGCCACATCACCATCCCGCTCAAATCCCGCTCGCGCCAGAACGGCTTGGGATAGCGCACCAGGACCTTGATCACCGCGCCGCTTTCCCAGGCGCCGAGCGCCGCTTCCAGGGCTGCCGGCAAGGCGGGCGTAAAATCGAGCTTCGCGGCTGTCGCCGGCGGCACGGCGACCAGAACTTCTCGCGCTTCGATCACGCTATTGCTCGAGACGACACGAACCCCTGGCGGACCGTATTCGATGCGGGTGACAGGTTCACCGAGCCTCACCCGGCCGCCGAGGTCCTCCGCCAGATCATCGGCCAACGACTGCATGGTCTCGCGCAGGGAATATTGCAGCTCCGGCACCTCATTGGTGATACGCCGGTCATTGTCGATCAGATACCAGAGCGGCACCCTCTCCAATGCCAGGCACCACAGGCCCTCGATCATCGACCGGAAGGCCGCCTTGACCTCGCCCACGTCATCCTGCCGCTCCAGCCACTCGGCAACGGTCAATCCCGCAATGGCGGGATCGTTGGGCTCGATGCTGTTCATGCGTTCGCGGATCGCCATCGAGGCGTGATAGGTCCGTTCGGCCCGGCCGACCGACATTGACGGGCAAGTGATGAAATCGCCCTCGACATAAGTCTCGACGAAGGTCTTGCCGCGAGCCTGGGCCAGTTCCATCAGCTGCGGCATGTCCTCGCACAGGAACTGGCCGCCGCTGTCGATGCGCTCGCCAAGCCCGTTCCACATAGCCTCGACCCGCCCACCGACGCGGTCGCGTGCCTCGAGCAGCAGGAAGCCGACGCCGGCCCTCTTCAGCTCGAGCGCCGCCGACAGCCCGGTGAAGCCGGCGCCGACGATGACGACGTCGGTTCTTTCTGTCTTGTCGTTCAATAGCCAGCCTTGATCTTCTCGAACTCGGCGATCATCTTGAGCTTGAGATCTGACGGGAGCGGCTGCTGGAACAGCGTCTTGTCGACGAATTTCTGCACGTCGTCATAGCCCTTTTCCTTCAGGATGGCCTGATCGACGCCGGCCATGCCCTTGGCGTTGGCCTGGCCGTAGCCCCAGTCCTTGACCAGCACCTTGGCGGTCTCCGGATCGTTGACCGCGTTGAGATAGTCATAAGCCTTGTCGGTATTGCCGGGCGCATCCTTGAACAGCACGTAGCCGCACACCCAGGTCGAGATGCCTTCCGCCGTGTCCTTCTTAGACTTGATCGGCACGCCGGCAGCGACCGACTGTACGGTCGCATCGTTCCAGGCCCAGGCGAGATCGACTTCGCCACCGCTCAGAAGCTGGACGACGTCGGTGGTATCAGTCCAGTAGGAGCGCACGTTCTTGTGCACCTGGCGCAGGAAGTCGGAGGCCTGCTTGAACTGGTCGTCGGTCATCTTGGTCCAGTCCTTCAGGCCGATGGCGAGGCTCGCCAGCGCATAGGCATCGTCGACATTGTCGCCGATCGAAACGCGGCCCTTGAACTTCGGATCGGCGAACGCCTTCAGCGACTGCACGTCCTTTTCGTCGATCTTGGAGGAGTTGTAGGTAAGCTGCGTGTTGCCCCAGTCCCAGGGCATGAACCAGGCTTTCCCGTCCTCCGTCGTGGCGAGATTTTTCATCGCCATGATGCCGGGGTTGAGATCCTTCCAGCCCGTGATCTTCGAGGTATCGAGCGGTTGCAGCAGGCCCGCCTCGCGCCACTTCGTCACGCTCTGCGAGCAGGGATGGCCAAGGTCGGCCTTGAAGCCGGAACGGACCTTTTCGAACGCTTCGTCCTCATCGCCGAAGAAGGCAAAGGTCGGCGAATCGCCGTTTTTCTCGACATATTTCGGGTGGAAGCTCGGATCCTCATAGCCTGACCAGTCGAACACGATCAGATCCTTGTCGGCCGCGATCGCCAGCGCCGCGGCCGAAGCCGCCAGTGTTCCCGCCAGCGCGAGCGTCAGCGTCAGGCGCCTTGTCAGTGTCTTCATTGCTGTTCCATCCTCTGCGGTTTCTTATGGTTCGTCTCTTCTTATGATCTCGTTGGGCTAGCGGCCTTCAGCGGGTAGTGTTTCGGAAAAGCCGCCGACAGGAATTCATTGGCCGCCTGCAAGGAGGTCTCCCGCGTGGTGTCCTCGGTTCCCATCATCAACCGCAGCCACAAGCCTTCCAGCATGGCGCTGAGCGCCAGCGCCATGACCTGCGGCTCATAGGCGTAGCCGCCGCTCTGTTTCAGAGCCGCGCACAGGTCGATGAATATATTCTGGTAAACGGCATCCCGCGCGCTGCTCAGCGCCTGGTAGGTCGGCCGCGACTTGGCCTCTCCCCAGAAGGCGCACCATGCGGCAAGCTTGCGCTTGTTGCAGATGGAGCGGTCGAAATCGGCCGCGACGAGAACCTGGAGTTGACGCGCGGGATCGTCTCCTGCCTTTTGCAAGGCATTGCGCCAGTGCGCGGAATACTCGTCGTACATATATTGCAGCGTCGCGACGAGCAGCTTTTCCTTGCTCTCGAAATGGAAATTGACGATGCCGCGCGACAGGCCGGCGCCGTCGGCGACATCGGCCATCGTCGTTTCCGAATAGCCGCGCTTGGCGAGCGAATCGATCGTCGCCTCGATGAGCTGAAGCTGCCTGACCTCCTTCGAGGCCTTGCGCCCGCGCTTCTCGGATTCGGCTTTCCGCGCCGGTTCAAGAAGCGCGTCCCTGGCGTCTGCCGTTTTCATGCGTGTGATGGTCTCCAGCATCGCCGGCTATCCCTTTGCATCCGGCTTCCACCCGCGAAGATGAGTGGGACGGTGCTCGCACTGTCAAGCACCTTCTGCATGGCCTCCCAGCTCATGATGGCGGCCTCGTCATATTCCGGGGTGGCGTCTGCCATTCAAATCATCAGCCTCGGTTCCCAATGGACGGATTACTGGGTTCGAACGTCGGCAAAGCGTAACTCATGTCCGGAAAAACGCAATATCATTTGTTGAACATTCATTCAGTATGGCTGGACACAATGGCTGGTGCCGTGCCAAAATCCACGCATTAGGGGACAGATCACGCAGAAATGAAGAGCGGGAGCAGATGAGCACTGGGCCACAATGAAAGCTTGGGATGCGATCATCATCGGCGGCGGACACAACGGCCTGGTCAACGCCTGTTACCTGCAGCGCGCCGGCCTCGACGTGCTGGTTGCGGAGAAGAACGACTGGGTCGGAGGCGCCGCCACAAGCAGGGAACTGACGCCGGGCTTCCTCTACTCCAACTGCTCCTACGTCTGCTCGCTGTTCCGACCCGAGATCATGCGCGATCTGGAGCTCCCCCGCTTCGGCCTGCAAGTCATCTCCTATGAGGGCGGCGCGGTGTTCACCCGGGATGGCGACTATCTCGCCAATTATCGCGACCACGACGCGCACCGGCGGGAATTCGCTCGTTTCTCCAAAAGGGATGCCGAGGCCTATGACCGCTACGCCCGCGACGTGACGCGGCAGTGCCGCTTCATCCAGCCGCTGTTGATGCGCACCGCGCCGGACCCAACCAGCCTGTGCCCGCGCGACCTCGGCGAACTGCTCTATCTCGGCAAGAAATTCGCGGGTCTCTCCGCCGAGGAAATGGCACTGACGCTGCGCTTCTGGACCATGTCTATCTCTGAGTTCCTCGACGAATATTTCGAGACCGACGTCATCAAGGCGAACTTCGCCCTGTCTGGCATCATCGGCACGGCACTCGGGCCGATGTCGCCCGGCACCGCTTACGTGCTGCTGCACCACTATATGGGCGAGGTCGATGGATCGGTTGGCGCCTGGGGCTATGCGCGCGGCGGCATGGGCGCCGTGACCAAGGCGCTGGCCGCCTCGTTCAAGGCCTCGGGTGGAACTATACGCACCGGCGCCGAGGTCGACCATGTGCTGGTGAGCCGTGGCAAGGCCAGGGGCGTCGTGCTGGCCGGCGGCGAGGAGATTTACGGCAAGCTGGTCGTCTCCAATGCCGACGTGAAGCGCACTTTCCTGAAGCTGGTCGAGGAGAAGGAACTGCCCGACATCTTCCTGCGCCGGGTGAAGAACTTCAAGATTCGCGGATCCTCGGGAAAGGTCAACATAGCACTTGATTCGCTGCCGGAATTCCCGGCGCTGCCGAAGGATTCGCCGGTCTATCGCGGCGACATGCATTTCACCGATTCGATGGAGCGCATGGAGCGCGCCTATGACGACTGGAAGGCCGGCCGCTGGTCCGCCGATCCGTTCCTCGACATGGTCATCCCGACGACGCTAGACCCGACCATGGCGCCGCCAGGAAAACATTTCATGAGCTGCTTCGTTCAGTACGCTCCGCCCAAGATCGCTGGTCGCGAGTGGACGGACGCCGATCGTGACGGTTTTGCTGAAAGCGTGATTGCGCAGATATCGGATTATTCACCTGGGTTCCGTGACCGCATCGTCCATATGGAGGTGCGCACGCCACGCGAGATCGAGGCCGAGGTCGGCCTCACGGAAGGCAACATCTTTCAGGGCGAGCTGACCTTCGACCAGTTGCTGTTCAACCGTCCGGTGCCCGGTTACGCGCAATATCGGTCGCCGGTCGGCGGCCTCTATATGTGCGGCTCCTCGACCCACCCCGGCGGCGGCGTCATGGGTGCGCCCGGCCGCAACGCAGCCGCCGAAATCCTGCGCGATCTCGCAAAATCCACCTCGCATATGAGCCCGGCCCATGACGTCATTTGATGCCATCGTCATCGGCGGCGGCCACAACGGGCTTGTCGCTGCCGCCACGCTGGCGAAGGCCGGCCGCAAGGCGCTGGTGCTGGAAGCAGGAGCCGAACCCGGCGGCGCCGCGCGGACCGAGGAATTTGCGCCCGGTTTTCGCGCTTCGTCCATCGCGCATGTGTTGAACCGGCTGCATCCCGATGTGGTGAAAACGCTGGAGCTGGAAAAGCACGGGCTGCAGATCGCTCGCGCCGACTTCCTGCCGTCGGTCGCGTTGTCGAAAGATGGACCGCCGCTTGTCCTGCATGGCGCTTATGGCGAGGTGCTGACCGGCGCCAGTTCGTCGGAACAGTCCGCCTGGAAGGAACTACGCGCGCAACTGCTGCGCTATGCCGGCATCCTGAAACCCTTCCTGTCGCGCCGGCCGCCCGATCTCGGCGGCATGTCGCTGCTGGAGGCCGCTTCGCTCGGCCGCACCGCCGTGGCGCTGAAGAAACTTGGCAAGGAAGACATGCGCGACTTCCTGCGCGTGCTTTTGATGAACGTTGCCGACTTGCTTGACGAACAACTCGCCGACGACAGGCTGAAGGGGCTGCTCGCCTTCGACGCCACGCTCGGCAGCCATCTCGGCCCGCGCTCGCCGACCTCGCTGCTCGGCCTCTATTATCGTCTGAGCGGAGAGAGCGGCGGTGCGGCCGGAGCGCAATTGCTGCCAAAGGGCGGCATGGGCGCGGTGGTCGCCGCCATTCGCACGGCTGCCGAAAAGGCTGGCGTCATGATCCGCGCATCGATGCCCGTCGCCAGGATCATTGTCGAGAAAGGCCGCGCCGTCGGCGTTGCCCTCGACAATGGCGAGGAGCTTCGCGCCCGAACGATCGTCTCGGCCATCAATCCGACGACCACCTTCCTCGATCTCGTCGGACCGCGCGAGATCGACACCGGCTTCGTGCGCAAAGTGAAAAACATCCGCATGAGGGGCGATGCCGCCAAGCTCCATCTGGCGCTCGACCGGCCGCCGCGGTTTGCCGGTGTCGACGCCGCCGGCCATAAGGGCCGACTGGTGATCGCGTCCTCTCCCGACCACGTCGAACGTGCCTTCAATCCATCCAAATATGGCGAGTTCTCGCCCGAGCCGGTGATGGAAATCACGCTGCCCAGTCTCGCCGATCCGTCGCTCGCGCCCGACGGCGCCTGCGTGCTGTCCGCCGTGGTGCAATACGCGCCCTATCGGTTGAAAGAGAGCTGGGATGCCGGCAAGCCGAAATTCCTCGAGGCAATCATGGCCCAGTTGGAAGCCTATGCGCCTGGCATCGGCAAGACGGTGATTCATGCCGAACTGCTCACCCCTGCGGACATCGAGAAGCGCTACCGCATGCCGGGTGGCCACTGGCATCACGGTGAGTTGCAGGCCGATCAGATGCTGATCTCGCGTCCCGTGTCCGGCTGGTCGGGCTACGACACGCCGCTCGACGGGCTGTTCCTGGCCGGCGCGGGTTCGCATCCTGGTGGTGGAGTTTCCGGTGCGCCAGGATTGAATGCCGCGCGGCGCGTCATTGCGATGAAGGGGTGACTTGATGTCTCAACTGGCCGACGCTGCACTCCATGGCGCCATCATGACCCATCAAGCCTCCATTCCGTTGACAGCCCGCATCGCAGCCCAATCCCACTTCCGCACGCTGCGCCTCGGCACGCCGTTCCAGCCGCGCCTCGACGCGCTGGCCAAGACCCAGGACTGGTACAATTGGGCCGGCTACCGCGCGCCGCATTCGCTTTGGGACGAGGAGCTCGAATATTTCGCCATCCGCAGTCAGGCAGCACTCTTCGACATCTCGCCGATGACCAAATACCGGATCGAAGGACCGGATGCCCAGGCCTTCCTCGACCGCGTCACCTTGCGCGATGTCACCAAGCTCAGGACCGGCCGCGTTCATTACACCGCTTGGTGTGACGACGAGGGTTTTGTGCTGGACGACGGGACGCTGTTCCGACTTTCGCCGACCCGCTTCCGGCTGTGTTCGCAGGAGCGGCATCTGCCGTGGCTGCTGGACAGCGCCCTTGGTTTCGACGTCATCGTCGAGGAAGAGACCGAGGCCGTCGCCGGGCTCGCCTTGCAGGGGCCCACATCCTTCGCTGTGCTGCGCGACGCCGGTTTTGCCGGTGTCGAGAGGCTGAAAATATTCGACCTTGCCGAATTCCCGCACGACGGCGGCACGGCCATAATTTCACGCACCGGCTTTACCGGCGATCTCGGTTACGAACTGTTCGTTCCGGCCGAAAAGGCGCTGAGCCTGTGGGATCGGCTGATGACAGCTGGGGAACTGCGCGGCATCAGGGCAATCGGCTACACCGCCCTCAACCGTGCCCGTATCGAGGCTGGGCTGATAGTCGCCAACGCCGATTTCACCACCGCCGAACATGCCATCCGCGCCGACCGGTTGCGCATGCCCGACGAGATCGGGCTCGGCTTCATGGTCGATCTGGACAAGGGCCATTTCAATGGCCGCCGCGCCATCCTCGAGGCCCGCGCCAAACGCAAGCTTCGGCATGTCCTCGTCGGACTGGAGATTGAAGGCAACATCCCGGCCGAACACGCGATCGTCTATCACAGGAAGAGCCAGGAGGTCGGCCTGGTCAGCGCCGCCATGTGGTCGCCGATGGCCAAGCGCAACATCGCCATCGCCTCGCTGGCGCGGCCCTATGGCGATACCGTCGTGGAAGACCTCTGGGTCGAGATCTACGCCATGCGCGAGCTGCAGTACCAGAAGCTGATGAAACGGGCCAAGGTGGTGGCGCGACCCTTCATCAAGCTCGACCGCCGTACCGCCAATCCGCCGGCGGATTTCTGACCATGACCGAGGGAGCGGGCAAGCAACAGGAAGAAGGTGAAGCCGCCGAACAGTGGGAGCTGGTCAACACGCCGCTCGGCGAGAAATGGTCTGGCCGCACGCGCTATGCCGCCGCCATGTTCTTCTACAAGCGCGGCGAGATGAGCGCCGAGACGCTGGAGGTCTATCGCATTTGCGCTCGGCTCGATGCGGAAAACCCGCTGCCGATCATTCGCGATCGCGGCGTCGGCAAGGACTGGCTGAAGCGCATGGGCTTCGAATAAGGCGTCCTAACCTATCGTTCTTTCCAGCATGCTTAGCCAGTTGCGGTAGGCAATCTTTTCGATCAGCGCGCGGCCAAAACCGCGCGCCGCCAGCGCATCGATGAGTTTCGGCAGACCGGCAACGTCGCCGATGACCGCCGGGATCATGGCGCCGTCGAAATCCGAACCGAGACCGACGCCATCCTCGCCCAAAGCCTGCAGCAGGGAATCGATATGGCGCACCATGATGTCGAGGCTGGTGTCGGCATTCATGCGGCCGTCCTCGCGCAGGAAGCCGGTGGCGAAGTTCAACCCGACCATGCCGCCGGAGTCGCGGATCGCGCCGAGCTGCCAGTCGGTGAGGTTGCGAGAATGGCCGCAGATCGCATGCACGTTGGAATGGGTGGCGACCAGCGGCGCATCGCTAAGCGCTGCGACGTCGCGAAAACCCTTCTCGTTGAGATGCGAGAGATCGATCATGATCCTCAGTTCATTGCAGGCCTTGACCAGCGCCTTGCCGGCATCGGTCAGGCCCGGACCGGTGTCCGGCGAGGACGGAAAGCGAAACGGCACGCCGTGACCGAACGCATTGGGCCGGCTCCAGACGATGCCGAGCGAGCGCAAGCCCGCGGCATGCAGCACGTCGAGCATGGTGAGTTCGGGATCGATCGCCTCGACGCCTTCGATATGGAACACCGCGGCGATCGTGCCTTGCGCCATGGCATTGCGCACATCGCCGGCGCTGCGGCAGATCGCCAATGCACCGGCGCGCTCCAGCCGGAAGAGGATGGACGCCATCGCGATCGTCGAGTTGAGCGCATCGGCGCGCGGCACCTCGGGCGGCAGCGGTTCGCTGTCGCTCGGCGCCGAAGGCACGGCGCTGCGCCGCGCTTTCTCGACCGGCGGCGGGAAGATGGCGAACATGCCGCCGGCGAATCCGCCGGCCCTGGCGCGCGGCAAGTCGATATGGCCGCCCGATTTCCCTTCGATGAACAGCTTCTCGACGTCCGCGTCTTTCGCCTGGTGCAAACGCAGCAGCGTGTCGTTGTGGCCGTCAAAGACGGGGACGAGGTCTGTTTCGGTCATATGGGGGATCATTCGGTCTGTTTGTCGGCAGGGCGATATATCATATCTAGGCAAGATGTGCCGCCGGGGCAAATTACAAAGCCAACGGGACGGCAATGACCGCCCGTTTAGCTCTGTTCCTGCACATCCGCTTTGTGCTTGCGGACCCTACTGCTTCAGCACATCCGCCCATTCCGGGTGACGGCGGAACTGGGCGTTGGCGAACGGGCAGAGCGGAATGATCTTCTTGCCTGCTGCCCGCGCGTCCTCGACGGCACGGGTGACGAGCCGAAGCCCGGCGCCCTGGCCGCGAAAGGCGTCCGGCACTTCGGTGTGATCGATGATCAGCTGGTGCTCGCCGATCTTGGTGAAGGTCATCTCCGCCTCGGCACCGCCGGCGCCGCGCAGGACGTAGCGACCCTTGGAGCCGCGATCTTCAAGCTCGATCTCTGGCAATTGATCGGGCATCTCTACACTCCTTGGGCGATGGTGGCGAAAAGCCGCCGCGCCGCTTCGATTTCGTTTGGCCGCACCTCGTGCCCGCCTTCGTGCCACTCCACTGTGACATCGGCTCCGTCGGCGCGCAAATAGGCTTCGAGCCGCGCCGTCAGGTTCGGCGGGCAGATCGGATCGCGCCTGCCGGCGGTCACCAGGATGTGACGACCGGCAAGACTGCCCTTCACCTGCGGCTCGAACGGGATCAGCGGATGCATCAGCACCGTGGCGTCGAACAGGTCAGGGGTTTCGAACACCAGCGAAGCCAGGACGTTGGCGCCATTGGAATAGCCGAGGCCGAGCACGGCCGATGGCTTCGCCGCCTCGACATGGGCCTGGACGAAGCCCGCCATCTTGGCCGTGGCCCGCGCCAGGTCGTCCATGTCATAGACGCCCTCGCCGGTGCGGCGGAAGAAGCGCGCGGCACCTTGCTCCGACACATCGCCCCGCGGCGAGACAATGGTGGCCTGGGGCGCGAGATCGCGCCCCAGCGAGACAAGCTGGCTCTCGTCGCCGCCAGTGCCATGGAAAACGAAAAGCAGCGGACCACCCGGCGAACCAGGCAGCACCTTGTGGGCGTAAGCGTCCTTGCTCATCGTCTCAACCCTCCAGCTTCTGCAGATGCTGTTCGAGATACGGCCGCAGATGCTGATGCTGCGTCGGCAGCTTCAGCGCCTCGCCGAGATGGGCGGTGTCCTCGTCCTTGTCGAAACCCGGCTCATTGGTGGCGACTTCGAACAGCACGCCGCCCGGCGTGCGGAAATAGATCGCCCAGAAATAATCGCGGTCGATCACCGGCGTCACCCCATAGCCCGTATCCATCAGCGCCTTGCGCACTTCGAGCTGCTTGGCGCGATTCTCGACGGCGAAGGCGACATGATGAACGGAGCCGGCGCCGAGATCGGCGAAGGGTGCGGTCGGCAGCGTTTCGATATCGACGAAATCGGCGCCATTGCCGTTCTTGACGGCGAGCCGCCTGACATTGCCTGACTTGTCGACCTCCTCGTAACCCATGAACTTCAACAGCTCCTCGGTGGCGCCGCCATCCTTCAGCCTCAGCGAAACCGAGTGAAAGCCGCGGATCGCCTCGTCCGCGGCAACGCCGCCCTTCACCCAGGGCGCTCTGCCGTCGGCCTTGTCCTCGACCAGTGCAAAGCCATCGCCGTCCGGGCCGGCAAATGCGAGCCGCTTCTCGCCAAAGCTTTCCTCGCGGGCGACATTGGTTACGCCTTCGTCGGTGAAGCGTTTTTCCCAAGAGGCGAGCGTGCCTTCCGGCACGGAATAGACCGTGGTGCCGACTTCGCCGACGCCAGGACGGCCCTTGCCTATGTTGGGAAACGGGAAATAGGTCATCACCGAACCGGGTGTGCCGGCCTCGTCGCCATAATAGAGATGGTAGACGTCGGGCGCGTCGAAATTGACCGTCTTCTTGACCCGGCGCAGGCCGAGCTTGTGGGTGAAGAAATCATTATTCTGCCGTGCATCCCTGGCCATCGAGGTGACGTGATGCAGGCCCTTGATCTGGTCGAGCATGGTCTCTGCTCCTTCCGTTGGTGTTTGTGCGGCCCTCGCCGCTCTCCTGGCCAATATGAGGATACGAGCAAGTATGGCAAAGGCTGCAAACACAGGATGGACTGTGCCTTAAAAGTGAACAATCCCAAGATCCTTGTTCACCGTTTGGCAAACAGCCCTGGTCTTGCGCGGTGGATGGAATCGGTTCCATGTGCGCATTCGACGTGCTGGAGAGGGGTAAGCGCAAATGACTGGAAAAGGCAGGCGGCCAAATGTCCTTCTCATCACTTGCGACCAGTGGCGCGGCGATTGCCTGTCGGCTGTCGGCCATCCCCAGGTGAAGACGCCGAATGCCGATGCGCTGGCCGCCGACGGCGTGCTGTTCAAGCGCCATTACGGCGGCGCGGCGCCTTGCTCACCGGCCCGTGCCTGCCTCTACACCGGCCTCTATCAGATGAACAATCGTGTCTGCCGCAACGGCACGCCGCTCGACGCCCGCCATGGCAATATTGCGCTCGCCGCGCGCAGCGTCGGTTACGATCCGACCTTGTTCGGCTATACCGATGTGTCGCTCGATCCGCGCCAGCTTGCACCGGCCGATCCGCGGTTGCACAGCTATGAGGGTGTTCTGCCCGGCTTCACGGCGCGCCAATTGCTGCCCGAACATCAGAAGCAGTGGCTGTCCTGGCTGAAGCAGCAAGGCATCGATGCCGGCGCTGGAAGTCCTGACATTCATCGTCCGGTGGGCGAGGTCGACGGTGCGGTGACCGAAGCGCCACCCGTCTACTCCAGGGACCAGACGCCGACGGCCTTCCTTGCCGGCGAGTTCATCCGCTGGCTGGGCGAGCAGGACGAGGCCACGCCGTGGTTTGCGCATCTTTCCTTTATCAGCCCGCATCCGCCCTTCATCGTACCGGAACCGTACAACACTCAATACGATCCCGCGGACGGCCCCGCTTTTCACCGCGCGGAAAGTTGGCGCGCCGAATCTCAGGGCCACCCCTACGTCGCCTATGATCTCGATCGCCAAAAACGAGCGAAGTTCCGCCCCGGCGCCGCGGGCAAAGTGCACGACTGGAGCGAGGATGATTTCCGCCGCATCAGGGCGATCTATTACGGCATGATCTCGGAGGTGGACGCGCAGCTCGGCCGCCTGTGGCAAGCGCTGAAGACCGAAGCCGCGTGGGACAACACCATCATCGTGCTCACCTCCGACCATGCTGAAATGATGGGCGACCACTTCATGCTGGGTAAGGGCGGCTATTTCGACGGCAGCTACCATATCCCGCTGATCATCCGCGATCCACGCCACCGCAAGGCTGCCGGCAGCGCTGTCGATCGCTTCACCGAAGCGGTGGACATTTTGCCTACGCTCATCGACCTGCTCGGCGTGGCTCCCGAACCGCACCTTGACGGATGCTCGCTGAAACCCTTCCTGAGCGGTGGAACGCCCGCCATTTGGCGCGACGCCGCGCACTGGGAGTTCGACTTTCGCTCGATCGCCGGCGGTGAAGCGGAACGGCATTTCGGCATCACCTCGCGCCAGTGCAACCTCGCTGTCATCCGCACGAAGAAATTCAAGTACGTGCATTTTGGCGGCGGCCTGCCGCCGCTGCTTTTCGACATGGAGGACGACCCTGGCGAATTGAAGAACCTCGCCGGCAGCCCGGCACATCGTTCGACCCGGCTGGAATTCGCCGAAAGGCTGCTCGCCTGGCGGGCCGAACATCTCGACCAGTCGCTTGCCCTTTTGGAACTGACGGAAAACGGAGTGGCTGGATATTCCACGTCGCAAGCAGGGCGGTAGGGGATTACCCTACCGCCCTGTATCCTTGCCTATCGAAGTATCCTTGTCTGTCGAAGTATTCTACCGGACGATCAGACGCTGCTCGTCGCGCTTCTGGGCGTAGGAGCCCTTGTCGTAAGCCGCTTGCTTCTCGAGTTGCTCCTTGGTGAAGGTCGTATAAAGGTACTTCTTGCCGTTCTTGTCGGTCATGAACTTCAAATTATCCATGCCGACCGCGACCTCCTTCTCGCCAATGCCGAGGAAGCCGCCGACATCGACGATCACGGCGTCGGGTTTCTTGTCGGGCGTGAGCACCACATCGCCGATCTCACCGACCTTGGCGTCGTTGGCGCCATAGACCGTCGTGCCCTTCAGGTCGTCGCCCCTGATCTCTCCAACCGGCATCTCGGTAAGCTTGGACTTGTCGATGGCCGCGGTCTGTGTCTGGTCAGGAGCCGTGGCGTCAGCCGGCGCCGCCGCGGTCTTGTCCGCCGGAGCGGCGGCGGGAGCTGTCGCGGCGGACGGCGCCGCCGCGGGCGCGGTTGGCGCCGGTTCATTGGATGCCGTCGTTGCCGGCGCCGGATCATAGGCCTTGCGGTTGAAATCCGGCTGCGCCTGCAGCTCTTCCTTGGTGGTCTGCGCCACCAGCCAGCGGTCGCCGTTCTTCTGTGCCCACTGCGCCTTGGCGAAATCATAAGCCACGTTCTTTTCGCCCATGCCCAGGAACCCGCCGACGCCGATAATCAGCGACTGCGCCTTGCCTTCCTTGGTCAGCACGATGTCGTTCACATCGCCGATCTTCTGGGCGTCATCGCCGGTGCCGTTGTAGACATTTTCACCGATGATGTTTGTGGCGAGGTTGCCATCAGCCGGTTTGACCGGCTCGGCGTTCGTGGACTGCTGCGCGGTATCGGTCGATGTGGCCGGCGCCTGTGCGGTCGTCGCTGCGGCCGGGGCCGGCGCGTAAGCCTTGCTGTCGAACTCCGGATGCGCCTTCAGTTCGTCCTTGGTGGTCTGCGCCACCAGCCAGCGATTGCCGTTCTTCTCGGCCCATTGCAGCTTGTCGTAGTCGAAGGCGACATTCTTGGTTCCCACGCCAAGGAAACCGCCGACGCCGATGACGACGGATTTCGCCATGCCGTCCTTGTCGAAGACCACGTCAGTGACCTTGCCGATATTCTCGGCATTGTCGCCAGTGCCATTGTAGACGGTTTCGCCGATGATGTTGGTGACGATGCTGCCTTCAGCGCGCGGTACCGGCGCCGTCGCGGCCGGCTCCTGGGCGGCGGGCTGGTTCGCGGGGGCTGGGGTTGCAGCGCTCTGCGCGAAGGCGCCGGTTGCAACCATTGTCGCAAGGGCGGTCGTCGCTAAAAGGGTGCGGATCATGATGGTCTCTCCTCGTGCCTGATTTCGTACATGCCGCGCCCGGTTGAACCCCTCGCTGGGGATCGGACGCGACATCTCTGCAGGTTCACAACGTCGTGACCATGCCGTTGTTCCGACAAAAACCGCGATGGCCGAAGCCAAAACCCAAGAAGCGGATCTGACTGCCCATTGCCGAAAACCTGGGTCTGGCCGGAGTTTCCGCCCTGCCGGAACTATTCCTGGTCTGACGCGTTTCAGCCGCTGGCTGGGATACCCCGGTCGGGTTTGAGGTGATCAGCGGAGCGGGGCATGAAATTCGCGGCGGTGCTGAACCGGGACGGCGGCACCTTGCGCACCACCGATCTCGCCGCCTTTTCGGACCGGATGCGTCAGACGCTGGAATCGGCGGGCCACTCTCTCAGCATCGACATCGTTGCCGGCAAGGACGTCGTGGACACTCTCGACAGCGCTGCGTCGCGCCACACCGTCGACGTCGTGCTCGCCGGAGGCGGTGACGGCACCATCTCGGCCGCGGCCGCCAGGCTGATGGGCAGGAAAAAGGCGCTCGCCATATTGCCGGCCGGCACCATGAACCTGTTCGCGCGCGGCCTTGGTATTCCGCAGTCGCTCGATGCGGCGCTGAAATCCTTTGCCGACGGCGAAATCATCGCAGTCGACATGGCAACGGCCAATGGCCAGCCTTTCGTTCATCAGTTCTCGATCGGCATGCATGCCAAGATGGTGCAACTGCGCCAGGGCATGGAATTCGGCTCACGCCTGGGCAAGATCGGCGCTTCAGCCAAGGCAGCCTGGGCAACGATCAAGAACCCGCCGGCAATGAAGGTCACGCTCGGCATCGGTGAAGCGGAGATGACTGCCCGCATATCCGGCCTCGGCGTGACCAACAATCTCTTCGGCGAAGGTCACCTGCCCTATGCCGACAATCCGGCCGGTGGCGTGCTCGGCATTTACGTCACGGTAGCGCAGCAGCGCGCCGAACTGGTCAAGTTTTTGTTCAACGTGGCGCGCGGCAAGTGGCGTGACAACGAACATGTCGAAATCCACCAGGCCGACAGGGTGACCCTCAAAATCCATTCCGGCGGCAGGAAATTCCGCGCCGTCATGGACGGCGAACTGGTCAGGCTCGATCGTGAGACGACGATCGAAATCAAACCTGGAGCGCTCAATGTGCTGGTGCCGGCCAGCGTCGCCCAGGTGAAGGCCGCCTGATGCCGTGTGAAGTCATCAAGGGACTGACTTCAGCCGGAGGGCGCCGGACTGGTGCTCGGCGGCGTGGGGACATGTTGCTCGTCGCTGTTCGGCGCCTTGATCAACACGCCGTAGATCTCGGCGACGCCCCAGGCGACGAGCACCAGGAGCAGTCCGGCGATCAGGATTCGAAACCCATGCCAGCCCCACCGCCCCTGACGCGCTTTGTTTTCGGGAATGTTCCTGGCCATGGCGGGTCCTCGTCTGGTTTCGCGTCGGCTGACGCGATCGGCAAATCACGCTCGGGTAACGGTCCCTCGCAAGGATGGTTCCGGCTGCAGGGCTGTCCCGGGCCGGCGACGGCGAGGACATCAAGGCAAGCCACGGGAACTTGGTTTGAATAGCAGGGTGGAAACAGCAGCCGATCTGCCGGCCGAGGTTGCGCGCGCCGTGCAGGACGAGCACCGGCTGGCCGTGTTGCACTGGCTTGAGATGCTTGATACGGCGCCCGACCCGGATTTCGACCGCATCGGCGGCTTTGCCGCCGCCGTGATGCGCGCGCCGATCGCCCTGGTCACACTTGTCGACCTCGATCGGCAATGGTTCAAATCCCGTTCTGGCATGGAAGAAACACAGATTACGACAGCCATCTCCTTCTGTGCGCACGCCATCGCCGCTGGCGATGAGCCGATGGTGGTGACGGATGCAGCAGCCGACCAGCGTTTTGACGCCAATCCGCTGGTGACCGGCAAGCATCATGTGCGCTTCTATGCCGGCGTCCCGATCATTGTCGCGGGAGCGCGGATCGGAACCCTGTGCGTCATGCACCGCAAGCCGGGTGCCCACCCGTCCCGCTCCAGGCTCGACCAGTTGAAAACGCTCGCCGGCCTCGCCGGCAGCCTGTTCACCCTGAAGCACGCGACCCGCACCGGCGCTGTCGCCGAAGCCGCGCTCGCGCGCGAGGAAAAGCGGCGCGCCGTCGCCCTCGATGCTGCTTCGCTGGCAAGTTGGGCCTGAGACGTCCGCACCGACGTCATCGACTGCGACGTCCGATTGCCGGAATTGTTCAACCTGCCGCGCTCGACAAGGTTGCGGGCCCGCGATGTTCTGACAGCCATCGATCCACGCGACGTCCACCAGACCGAAACCAGCTTTCGTGATGCCTTGACCGGCAGTGACGACTATTTTGGCGAATACCGGGTGAATGGCTTCCATCCACCGCGATGGGTGGCCACGCGCGGCCGTGTCATCGAGCGCGATGGCGAAGGCAAGCCGACGCTGATTTTCGGCGTCAACTACGACATTTCGGAACGCAAGCTCGGTGACGAACGGCAACGGCTCCTGCTGCGTGAACTCAACCACCGGGTCAAGAACACGCTGGCGACGGTCCAGGCGCTGGCGACGCAGACCGTGCGCCATGCCCGCCAGCCGAGCGAATTCCTCAAAGCCTTCAGCGCGCGGCTTCAAGCCCTGGGTATCGCCCATGGCCTGCTGTCCGACCGCGAGTGGCGCGGTATCGGCATCCGCGAACTCGTCCAGATCGAGATCCGGCCTTTCGACAACGCCGCCCAGCCGCGGCTGGCAATCTCGGGCGCCGATCTGCTGCTGTCGCCCGATCAGGCCGTCGGCCTCGGGCTGATCTTGCACGAATTGGCCAGCAACGCGTGGCAATATGGGTCACTGTCGGTTGCGTCAGGCAAGGTTGATCTCGACTGGAAAGCGCAAGGCAAGAATGGTGACAGGCGCCTGGTGTTCACCTGGCACGAAAGCGGCGGTCCTGAAGTCGCGCCGCCCGAGCGGCAAGGCTTCGGCTCGATCCTCATCCGGCGCAGCCTGGCCAAGGTCATTTCGAGCGAAGTAACCCATGAATTCCGGCGAGATGGGGTCTTCGCCGAAATATCGATGCCGCTGGAAGATCTGTCGAGATGACGTGAGCATGGCCGCCGGCGCGACTACCCCTCGCCGGCATCCGGGTGGTGGTCGGTGTCGGACTTCACATTCTCGCGGTAGATGGCATAGGCCGCGAGTGCCACGGCCGGACCAAGAATAACCCCGAGCCCACCTTTTCCCTTGAGCCCACCTTTGAGCAATGCCGGAAGCACAGCGAGCGCGGCCGTAATGCCGATCGCTTTCATGTCGGTCTTGCGCCGCCTAGCCTCGCGGCGCATCAGCGTGCCCGACATCAGCCGATGGGTCAAAAGAACAAGGCCTGCGATGACCAGAAAGCCGACACCGAAACCAATCGCCGCCGCCAGCGATCCATAGCGGGCCGATGCCCAGATATAGGCCGCGCCGACCAGGAAGCCGATACCGCAAAACACCGCCAGCGCGGCAAGCATATAGACGATGGCCGCCGTCCGTGCTCGACGTATGGCGGCCACGGTTTCGCCCGAGGCGAAACCCGAGAGCAACGATGCCAGCAGTCCCATCTCGGCGGAACTAGCGACGCGTGAGCAGCGCGAACAGGAAGCCGACGCCCGCGGCGATAGCCAGCGACGTCACCGGCTTTTCGCGTACGCTTGCCACCATCTGCGCCTCGATATCCCTGGCATTACCGCGCAAGCTGTCGAAGGCGGCCTCCCCTTGGGCGCGCAACTGTTCGACGCCTTCGGCCGCCGCGCGCCGCGCAGTGCCGTAGCCGTGTTCACCGGTCTTGGCCAATTGTTTGGTGAGCTTGTCGATATCGGCCTTCAGCTGCCTGATGTCGGCTTCCAGATCCGGATTCGTCCGCGCTTCGTTGGCTGTCTTCCCTGCGACGGTGGCCATTGCTTAACTCCTTGTGATTGCTCGATTTCAAACGCGCCTTGCGTCTCAAGGTTCCGATGTCGGGACAAACTACCCGAAAACCCCCGTCACGCGCACCCGATCCGCCCCGGCAAGGTGTCGGTCAGATCAGCGGCCGGCGGCCCTCGGCCAGCCCCTCCCAGCCGGCGAGCCGTTTCAGACCTTCAATATCGACGACGCCGCAACCGCCGTCGCGCCAGACGATCAGCTGACGGTCCATCAGCTTGCGGATCGTCTTGTTGGTGTGAACCAACGACAAGCCAAGCGTGTCGGCGATGTGCTGCTGCGTGATCGGTATCTGGATGGACTGCGTGCCGTTCAGGCCCACGACCTTGGCGCGGCTGGCGATGAAGGCGACAAGATAGGCGGCGCGTTCGATTGCGCTGCGGCGGCCGACACTGAGCAGGTTCTCGTCCAGCATCCGCTCTTCACGCGAAGCGATCCAGGTGATGTCGTAGGCGAGGCCCGGATGGTTGCGGTAGATCTCGAGCAGATTGTCGCGTTCGAACACGCAAAGCAGCATTGGCGACAGCGCCTCGACGGAATGCTGCATTTCCCCCATGACGCTGCCTTGCAGACCGATGAGATCGCCGGGCATGAGGTAATTGAGGATCTGCCGGCGGCCGTCCTGCAGCAGCTTGTAGCGGAACGCCCAGCCGGACAGCACCGTGTAGAGATGCGCGCTGTGGCTTCCTTCCACGAGGACCGTGGCACCCTTGTCGACCGCGAGTTCTCCCTTCTTGAACTTGCTGATGAAGGCAAGCTCCGGCTTCTCGAACTCCCGGAACACCGGCAGGGCCCGCAACGGGCATTGCTCGCAGGGGTATTGACGGCTTGAGGAAGAGCGCCCGGTCTGGCTCGGCATTTCGGCCCCTTGCGAATGCCTGCCGTGAGCAGGTCTGTTTTAGCGCGTTGCCGAGATCGGCCTGTCGGCGGATGTCTTTTTTAAATGACAACACACCAAATTACGATCATGACTCCCGGCGTTTCAAGGAGCAATTGCCTGTGCCCCAATTACTTGATGGATTGCGCATTCTTGTCCTGGAGGATGAATTCCTCATCGCCATGGATGTCGAGCAACTCTGCCGTGACCACGGTGCAGGCGAGGTGGTGGTTGCCCGCGATTTGGCCGAGGTCGATGGCCGGAAGGTCGCGAAGGATTTCGACGCGGCCATTGTCGACCTGATGCTGGGTGGCGCCTCGACGCTCGAATTTGCCGCGGGCCTTCGTGAGACCGGCGTCCCGTTCGTGTTTGCGTCCGGTTATTCGGATGCGGATGAGATCAAGGCGTCTTTCCCGGGGGTAAGGCTGGTCACCAAGCCCTATTCGGGCGAAGACCTCGTCGAGGCCGTGGCGCTGGCCTATGGTCGCGGCTCCCCTGGCTGAGACTGACGCGACAACGTCCGAATCGCCGTTATGCGGCCCCGCATTTCAATGCGCGGCCGTTCCCGTGACCTGAGCCGAAATCGCGTCGGGGCCATACTCGTCCTCACCTGAGATTTTCAGGATTTCCTGCAGGCGCGTGCGGGCCCTGCTGACGCGGCTTTTGATCGTTCCGACCGCGCACCCGCAGATTTCGGCGGCCTCCTCATAAGAAAAACCCGATGCGCCGATCAGGATGATGGCTTCGCGCTGGTCCTCCGGCAATTGCTCGAGTGCCCCGCGAAAATCCTTGAGGTCGAGCTGGCCGTGCTGGGCCGGGTGCACTGCAAGCCGGGCCGTCATGATGCCGTCGCTGTCCTGCACCTCGCGACCGCGCTTGCGCATTTGCGAATAGAATTCATTGCGCAGTATCGTGAAAAGCCATGCCTTGAGGTTGGTGCCGGGCTGGAAGCTTTCATGCTTGTCCCAGGCCTTGACCAACGTTTCCTGAACGAGGTCATCGGCCTTGTCGGCATTCTGCGTCAGCGACACGGCAAAGGCCCGCAAGCTCGGGATCGCCCCAAGCAGATCGGTCTTGAAGCCTTGGGAGACCGCTGCCATGTCCCTAGTCCTTCTTCTGTGCGGGTTCGGCCTGTTCCAGTTGGCTGAGCAACTGGGCGAAGCGATCCGGCACATTGTCGGAGACCAGCTCGTCGTAATATTGTTTGAGTTTGCGTCCGATTTCGGAATTCGGCCCTAACGGATCGCCGTCGCCGTTCCGGCGCCTGCCCGTGACGCCAGCCAGAATATCTTTGGTCATGTCCTTCATTTCGCCCTTTATTTCCCAGAACTCAAGCCGCTCACAACACAACACAAGGCAAGCGGCACCCTCGTCTGGTTGCCCATCCCGGCACTAAAACGCCATTGCCGGTGATTCGTTCCATATCGGCGGAACTTTTTCAGAAAAGCGGCGTTGTTTCCCACGGGGCTTGCAATCGGCATAGCCTGGAATCCGTTCAACGCGTCATCTGAGGGAGACGTCTATTATGAGCTTGTCCGCCACCATCGCTCCGCATCTGCCGTTCCTGCGGCGCTTTTCGCGTGCCGTCTCGGGATCGCAGGAGAGCGGCGACGCGCTGGTCGCCGCGATGCTTGAGGCGATCATTGCCGATGTCGACATCTTCCCCGAGGCGTCGAGTGACCGGATCGCACTATACAAGGTTTTCGCCAAGCTCTTCACATCGGTTGCCATCCGCGTTCCGCAAGAGCAGACACAGGCGGGCTGGGAACAGCGCGCGGCCGCCAATCTCAATGCGATCGCGCCGCTTCCCCGCCAGGCCTTCCTGCTGGTTGCCGTCGAAGGTTTCAGCGAGGACGAGGCGGCCGAGATCCTCGATGTCGGCGACCAGCAGTTCTCCGAGCTGCTTGCCCAGGCAAGCAACGAGATTTCCCGTCAGGTGGCGACCGACGTGCTGATCATCGAGGATGAGCCGCTCATTGCCATGGATATAGAGGAGATGGTCGAGAGCCTCGGCCATCGGGTGGTGGGCACGGCGCGCACCCATGCCGAAGCGGTGACGATGTTCGGCAAGACCCGACCGAAGATGGTGCTGGCCGACATCCAGCTCGCCGACGGCAGCTCGGGCATCGAGGCGGTGAACGAAATCCTCTCGTCGACATCGGTGCCGGTAATCTTCATCACCGCTTTTCCCGAGCGTCTGCTGACCGGAGAGCGTCCGGAGCCTGCTTTCCTCGTGACCAAGCCGTTCAATCCCGACATGGTGAAGGCGCTGATCAGCCAGGCGCTCTTCTTCGACCGGCAGGCCAAGGCCGCTGCATAAATCGCGGCCCCCGCGAGCCGGACAAGGACATAAAAGGCCACTGGGTGCGATGCATTCGGTGGCCTTCTTGACAAGCCGGATCGGCCGCCAGCGAATTTCCAGCCCGCGCTGCCTGGAACGGTTTGCAAGCATCGGCTTTTTCGGCGAATGGTGGAACAAACCGCATTTACCCACGTTTTCACCGTATCATTGGAAGGAGATGAACCATGCTTTACTGGGCGCTCGTATTTCTCGTCGTGGCGATTATTGCCGGCGCGCTTGGTTTCGGCGGCATCGCCGGCACATCCGCCGGTATCGCGCAGATATTGTTCTTCATCTTCCTCGCATTCCTGGTCATTTCGCTTTTGGCCGGCCTTTTCAGACGGGCGTGAGCCTGGCGACTGAATAGAGGAACACTGGAAGCCGCACCCCTCAAACGGTTTCCAGCCACCGCCGGGCGGTGTCCTTTACTGGACGCCGTCCGGCGGACCGCTTTAGGAAGGGTGGTTATCCCGATTCATTTGGAACCGATGTGGCAGGTGAGCGGTTCAGTCTGAGTTGGGGTGGACAGGTTGACCGATGCGCTCGAGGACTTCAGATAGAGAGGAAGGCGCACGGGGCGATGAAGTGATCGCCTTGCATCCCGCGGAGAGCGGCATGCAGCTTGGCCGGGCTCTTCTCCACGCGCTCCACAATGCCGGCATTTCCGTCCTCTATCAGGATCGCGAGATGAAGACCGTATGGGCCCGCAACATGCGCGCCCCGTGGGCCTCCGACGATGTCGATGGCAACGGCATTTTGCCGACGGCGCAGACCGACCGCATCGGCGCCGCCAAGCGCGATGTGATCGCGACCGGCAATCCCCAGCGCCTTGAAATCAGTGTCCCGGTCGAGAATGGCGTTCGCTGGTTTCAGATTTGGGTCGATGCCGACCGAGGCGACGATGGCGATGTACAGGGCGTCGTCACCACCATGGTCGAGACGACCGAGCAAAAGCGGCGTGAACAGACGTTGACGACGCTGCTGCGGGAAGTCAGCCATCGCTCGAAGAACCTCCTGGCGATCATCCAGAGCATCGCGACCCAGACCGGTCGCTATTCCGACGGCATCGGCGATTTCCTGACGCGCTTCCGCGGCCGGCTGCAGTCGCTGGCCTCCTCCCAGGATCTGGTGACATCCTCCAATTGGCGAGGGGCAGCCCTTCATGAACTGGTGGCGGGCCAGGTCGGCCGCTATGGCGCGAACCCGTCGCACAGCCTCCGTTTTCGTGGCGCCAATCCTTACCTCAATCCCAACGCCGCGCTGCATATCGGGCTGGCGATGCATGAACTTGCCGTCAACTCGTTGAGCTACGGCGCCCTGTCCCGGCCGGATGGCTTCGTCGAGGTCACCGCCGAACTCGACGCTGCTGCCACGGGGGAGGTTGCGCTGTCGCTGACATGGGCCGAAACGATAGAAGCCAATCGCGGTGGCGGCGGTCAACGGCGCTTCGGAAGCGTTGCGTTGGAGCGGGTGGTGCCGGCATCCCTGAACGGAACCGCGAACCTGGATATCGGCGAGGGCCACCTCGAATATCGCCTTGTCGTGCCGCACAGCAATTTCGAGACGCAGTGAGAGCCTGGCAAACAACAATCCTTAACCGGCTGTTCACCATAAGCGCGGATGCTGTTTTTCCCAGATACCGTCGGAACCTGCCCCGCCTTCGGAGATTGTTGGCAGGCTCGAAGCACGGTACGGGAGGAATGTCTTGACGATTGCCGACATGAACAGATTGGAACAAGCCGCCCGTGTTTCGATGGGCGAATTTCTGGAATCCGAACCCTCCATGGAGGCACTCCCTGAAGCAGGTAGGGGGTTGATGAAGGGGATCGTTCTTGCCGCGGCCGCGATCATGGTGCTGGCCATTTTCTGGCAGTTGACCTGACTAAATCTGCTCTCCTCTCCGTCGCGCCAATTGAAGTCGCCGGGCAGGCTAACGCCGCAGCGTGAGGAGCCGCGGTTTTCTCCGAACTATTCGCGTAACGCTGTTGGAATGACAGGAACTTTTTGACGATGCTGGCCGTTAATGCGGCCAGAGGAACATCTGTCATGGAACACATAGCCGCGTTGTTACTGGTGATCGGTTGCTCGAACACGATGGCCGAATGTCGGGAATTGCAGGTCCCTGTCAGTGTTTTTGCGACTGCTGACGAATGCACCGCTGAGCGCCCCTTCGCGATGGGCGACGTGCAGGGGCAGGCGCAGCATGTCGTCGCCAAATGCCTCGCGGTCGATCCCGCCTTGGAGGACGACTACGATCAGATTGTCTGGAAGGTGCGGCCAGATGGTAGTCTTGAC
Organism: Mesorhizobium sp. B2-3-15; assembly: GCF_006442875.1. Taxonomy (NCBI): domain Bacteria; kingdom Pseudomonadati; phylum Pseudomonadota; class Alphaproteobacteria; order Hyphomicrobiales; family Phyllobacteriaceae; genus Mesorhizobium; species Mesorhizobium sp. B2-3-15. Next base: position 232,032 of record NZ_VFVO01000010.1, read on the forward strand.
GCTTCGTTGGCCGTATCCAACGTCGTCATGGCATCTAACACGAACCGCCCAGAAAAAGACGACCTTAGCCAACAATAAATTGCAGCAGCAAAGGCCGTCGTTTCGTGCTAAATGGCGGTTGGAGCTTACCAAAGTGTGGACACAAGTGAGGAGTGACTCTATGCGGAAAATACTTATTGCCATGGTTGCGGTGGTTGCCGTCAGCGGCTGTACCTCGACCGAGCAGGACGTCGTCGGCGGCGGCTTGATCGGCGCGGGCGTGGGTGGGTTGGTCGGCGGCGGCAAGGGTGCCCTGATCGGCGCGGCCGTCGGTGCCGGCTCCGGCCTGCTGGTTCGCAACCTGCGCAACGGCTACTGCCAGTATCGCGACCATCGCGGCCGGATCTACACGGCCCGCTGCAACTGATTCAGCGATAACAAGTCAAAATCCGGAGGCCCAGGGGCCTCCGGATTTTCGTGGCTGGGAGTCGGCCGCTAGGGCCGCTGACGGGTGGGTTTCAGCCGGCCAGTGGAATTTTGATTTCCACCTTGAGGCCATCGGCCTGAAAATCGCGTCTGATCGTGCCGCGCAACTCGCGCGTGACATTGAGATCGATCAGCTTGGTGCCGAATCCCGTCCGCGATGGCGCCTCTACCCTCTTCTTCCCCGCCTCCCGCCAGTTCAGCGCCAGCGTCCGCTCGCGCCCCCGCCCTTCCAGCGACCAGTTCACCTTGAGAGCGCCAACGAAATTGCCGGCTTCGCCGTATTTCAGCGCGTTGGTGGCGAGTTCATGAAAGGTCAGCCCAAGCGCCTGCGTCGTTGTTTCATCGAGCAGCACCTCCGGGCCTGACAGGAGCCCGTCCGGCAGTTCCTTGCCGAACACCTGGCCAAGCTCGATGCGCAGCAGATCAGCAAGGTCAGCTTTCTGCCAGCGCGAGCGCGTCAACATGTCCTGCGAGGCGGCCATCGCCTGCAGCCTAGCCGAGAAGGAAGCGGAAAACTCATTGACGTCGGTTGCCCGCGAAGCCGTCTGCCGCGCGATCGCCAGCACCCTGGTGATGGAGTTCTTGATGCGATGCTTCATCTCCTGCAGCATCAGGTCCTTTTCGAGCAGGCTTTTTTCCGTCGTCTCGTGCAAGGCCGACACCGCGTCATAGGCTCGCTCCTGATAGCGCGCCACCAGCGCGATGGCGCCTGCCAGGAGCAGGCCGAACAGCCCCAGCATCACGGGGATGGCGCGCGAAGAGGGTTGCGAGAAGGCGCTGGTTGGCCTGAACAACACGGTCCAAGGGCGTCCCGCCACGGTCATCTTGCGGGTGACCAGCAGCCGGTCTCCCAGGGATGAGGCCGGTGGCGTCTCCGAGCGGAACAACAGGTTGTCGCCGTTCACCGCTCCATCATAGATCTCGGTGTTGACCGGCAGCAGCGGCGCACGGCTGAGCGCGATCTGGAACAGGTCCCGGGCCCGAAAGGCCGCATAGAGAAAGCCGGCGGTCGAGGACCGCGATGCGTTGATGACCTCCGGTGCGGTTTCCACATTGAGCCGCACATAGACCAGGAAGCCCGTGAAAGTCTGCGCCACGCCCGTGCCCTGGCCGAGTTGCACCAGCCCGCTCGCATGCTGCTGGTCGTCGGCCATGGCTTTTTCGATCGCCGCACGCCGCACCGGCTCGCTGAACATGTCGTAGCCGATGATGGTCTGGTTGGACGGATCGAGCGGCTCGAAAAGCGCGATCGGCGTGCGCCAGGCCTGCGTCGTATCCGGATAGACCGGATGACTGGCGCCGAAATCGTGGAGGGTATCGCGTTCCACCGCTGCCTCGTCGCCCGTCCTGACCAGCCGCAGGAAGCCGATGCCTCGCAGGCCGGCGAAATTGTTGTCGACATCCAGCGCCTTGAAGAATGCCTTGAACTCGTTCTGGGAAATATCGCCGTTGCGTGCGTCGAACAGGGCCTGTGTCGAGCGCAGCAGCGACAGGTGCAGGTCGATGCGGCTCTCGATCCGGTTGAGGGCGTCATCGGCCGCCCCTTCGAACTTGATGCGGGCGGCTTCCTGCGTCGCGAAATAAGCGAACCCCGCCATGGTCATGCTGATCAGTGCAACGGCAATGAACGCGACGATTGGAAAAAGCTTCTTCAACGGATGATGCGGTCCATGAGCAAAACAGGACCTTTTATGGGCAAGTCGCCGGGCCAACACAATGGTCAGGCCACACCATCGTGATCACTGGCATATCACGTGACCGGCAACGGGGCGTGCCCGAAGCGGCCTGACCGGCCTCAGGCGGCGATCTTCAGCGCGCCCGGCCCCGGTATGGCACCTGGAGGACATTTGCCCAGGATGATCATCCCAAGCACCTCGTCCTGCGTGACGTCAGTCGTGCGGGCGGTGCCGACCACCTGGCCGTTTTTCATCACGCAGACACGGTCGGCCAGCTCGAACACGTCGTGGATGTCGTGGCTGATCAGGAAGATGCCGATGCCATCGGATTTGAGCTGCCTGACCAACTCGCCGACCTGGGCGGTTTCCTGGGGCCCAAGTGCCGCCGTCGGCTCGTCCATGATCAGGATGCGGGCATTGAACAGGATCGCGCGTGCGATGGCCACCGATTGCCGCTGACCGCCCGACAGCTTGATCACCGGTTCCTTGAAGCGCTGGAAGCGGGGATTGAGCCGCCCCATCACCTTGCGCGCCTCGGCCTCCATGGCGACGTCGTCGAGCGTGCCCCAGGCGGTCATCAGTTCGCGGCCGAGGAACAGGTTGGCGGCGGCATCGACATTGTCGGCCAGCGCCAGCGTCTGGTAGATCGTCTCGATACCGTATTTCTTGGCGTCGCGCGGGTTGGAAATTGCTGCCTCCTCGCCGTTGACGAAGATCTGGCCCGCATCGCGCTTGTAGGCGCCGGACAGGATCTTGATCAGCGTCGACTTGCCGGCGCCGTTGTGGCCGAGCAGTGCCACGACCTCGCCGGGGAAAAGATCGATCGAGGCGTCGTCGACGGCGCGGATGCCGCCGAAGGCGATCGAGATGTTGCGCATGTCGACCAGCGGCGTGCCAGTGGGCGCAGTTGTGAGGGCCCTTACGGGAGCGGTTTTGTCAGCCATGGTCGTATCCCTAAACCCGCTTGCGATAGACGGTGTCGAGCCAGACGGCGATGACCAGCACGGCGCCGACGACGATGCTCTGCAACGGCGAATCGACACCGAGCAGCACCATGCCCGACTGCAGCGACTGCATCAGCAATGCACCGAGCATGGCGCCGATGATGGTTCCCGAGCCGCCGGCAAGCGAGGTGCCGCCGATGACGGCCGCGGCAATGACCAGCAGCTCATCCAATGTTCCCAGCACATTGGTGGACGAGTTCTGCCGGGCCGACGAAATGGCGGCGGCGATCGTGGCCAGCACGCCCATGATCATGAACACCTTCATGGTGATCCAGCGCGTGTTGATGCCGGCGAGATTGGCCGCTTCCGGATTGCCGCCGATAGCAAAGACATAACGGCCGAAACGGGTGCGGTTGGTGATGAAGGTCATGACCAGACCGACGGCGACCGCCATCAGCACCGGTATGGCGATGCCGTGGGCGATGAACAGCCCGCCCTCCGGCACGGTGATGTTGTTGGCGGCCGCGTACCGGTTCACGATCCCGATCGGCCATGGATAGGAGTTGGCTAGCCAGACCGCGCCCATGATGACGGCGCAGGTGACGACGCTGAGCAGCGTCTCGGCCCAGATCGGCCGCAGGGGGAAGCGGAAGCGCTTGCGCTGAACCCGCCCGTTGAACAGCGCGAACACGACGGCCAGGCAGGCGACGATGCCGACGACCCAGCTCCAGGTGGCGCCGATCGATCCGGCCGGTCCGCCGCCCATCAGCTGGAACGTGGCGTCGAGCGGTGCCACCGTCTGGCCTGACGTGACCCACCAGGCGGCGCCGCGCCAGACCAGCAGGCCACCCAGCGTGACGATGAAGGCCGGCACTTCGAGATAGGCGATGACGAAGCCCTGGAAGGCGCCGATCAAAAGCCCGAGCGCCAGACCGATGACCAGTGCCAGGACCCAGATCCATGGGTTGCCGAGTTCAAGTCCTACGAACCGAACCAGGAAATGTACCTGCGCAAAGCCCATGACCATGCCGATCAAGCCCTCGGCGGAACCGACGGACAGGTCGATGTTGCGCATGACGATGACCAGCACCATGCCGCAGGCCATGATGGCGACCGCGGACGTCTGCACCGACAGGTTCCACAGATTGCGTGGCGTGAGGAACGTGCGGCTGTCGAAATCGAGCGGATTGACGCCAAGACGCAGGCTCGAAATCACATGCAGCGCGACCCAGATCAGCAGCAGCGCGCCGATCATGCCGAGCATGCGGGTGTCAATCTCGGTCGCCTTCAGGAAACGCGCGACCGCGCCGAGTTCCGACGCACGCGCCGTATCGGCCTGCGAGGTTGCGGTGGTGTCGGTCATGATGTCCTCCCAGCGGCTTGCCGCCTGACGCGGATGCCGGACCAGAGCCCAGAAGTTAGCCGCCAGCGGCGGAAACACAAATCTTGTCGGGAACACGCCGCGGCTTGGAAGCAATTCCAGGAAAAGTGCGTAGCGGTTTTTCGTCCGGAATTGCGAAAACAAGGAAATTGGAACGGCCAGTGTTCAGAACACTGACCGTTCCACGCCGCGGCGCTTCCGACTGTTCAGGCGATCAAGCTCAGTTGCAGGCCGCGACGCTGCCTGCGGCAACGCCCGTGCAGACTTCGTCCTTCTTGATCCAGCCGGCGTCGATGACGAGGTTGAGATTGTCCTTGGTGATGGCCACCGGGGTCAGGAACAGCGACTTTACGGTGTTGCCGCCAGGCGTCGTGAAGTCCTTCACGCCGGCGATGTCGGTCATCTTCTTACCGTCGGCGAGTTGCGAGGCGATCTCGGCGGCGTTCTTGCCGAGTTCGCGCGCGTCCTTCCACACCGACACGGTCTGGGTGCCGAGCGCGATGCGGTTGAGCGCGGCGTGGTCGCCGTCCTGGCCGGAGACCGGCACGGTGCCGGCGAGCCCCTGCGCCGTCAGCGCCGCGACCACACCGCCGGCGGTGCCGTCATTGGCGGCGACCACGGCGTCGACCTTGTTGTCGTTGGCGGTGAGGAACTGTTCCATGTTCTTCTGGGCGTTGGCGGGCAGCCAGCCGTCCGTATAGGCTTCGCCGACATTCTTGATCTTGCCGCTGTCTATTGCCGCTTTCAGCACTTCCATAGAGCCCGAGAACAGGAAGTCGGCATTCGGATCGGCGCCCGAGCCCTTGATGAAGACGTAATTGCCCTCAGGCTTCACCTTGAACACTTCGCGGGCCTGCATGCGGCCGACTTCCTTGTTGTCGAAGGTCAGGTAGAAGACGTCCTTGTTCTCGATCAGGCGGTCATAGCCGACGACCGGAATGCCCTCGTCGAGCGCCTTCTGTACCGCCGGGCCGATGGCCGACGCGTCCTGCGCCAGGATGATCAGCGAATTGGCACCCTGCGAAATCAGGCTCTCGACATCGGTCAGCTGCTTGCCAGGATTGGACTGCGCATCGGCGGAAATGTACTTGTCGCCCGCGGCCTCGATCGCCTTCTTCATGGCGGCCTCGTCGGTCTTCCAGCGCTCCTCCTGGAAGTTGGACCACGACACGCCGATAACCTTGCCCTTCGCCTGCGCGACCGACGCCAGCGTCAGCGACATGGCGACACCCGCCAGAACGGCGACTGTGAATCTCTTCATGATATCCTCCCTGCGCCCGCGTGTGGCGCGACCAAACTGGCCCTAAGGCCGGCACAAAGGCCCTAATTTTTTCGAGCCTCGAAAAAACACTGGTCCATCGCCGGAACACTGTCAACATCGATTCTGACGGATTTTGAGGTGCCGGAATCCTTTTTTCGAGCCCCGCAATAAATAAATGACAGCCCCAGCCGCTTCTGCCAGTATTCGACCCGTTGCCGGAGGTGTTCGAGGGGGCGTCAAGAACCGCGGCGACGGGGAGGGAAATCATGTCGGTCGGAATCCGCCACGACGATCTGCGCCGGCGCAACCGCGCAATGGTGATTGGAGCCGTGCGCCGGGGTGGCCAGCCCTCGCGCACTGAGATCGCCGCCACCACCGCCCTGAGCCACTCGACCATATCGGCGATATCAGCCGACCTGATCGGCGAAGGTATCCTGAGCGAAGGCAAGCCGAACGAGGCCGGCTCACTGAAACGCGGCCGGCCGCAGGTGGGCCTTTGTCTCAACCCCGAGGCCGCGGCGGTCATGACCGTGGTGCTGTCGCTGAATTTCCTCTCCGTCGCCGTCATCGACTACGCCGGCCAGGTGATATCGGAGGAGCAGCGCCGGCTGGACACGCTGACCATGTCGCGCGAGGCGCTGATCGGCGAATGCGTGGCCATCGTCCGGCGCCGCCTCGAGGATCCCGACCTCGATGTCGCCAGCATTGCCCGCATCGCGCTGGCGATCCAGGGCATCACCGACACCGAGGCGCGCGCCATGCTGTGGTCGCCGATCACGCCGCAGACGGACATTGCCTTCGCCGATATACTCGAAGCCGAATTCGGCATCCCCGCCACCATGGAGAACGACTGCAACATGATGGCTGTGGCGCTGCGCTGGCGCGACCCCGAGCGCTACCGCGACGACTTCATCGCCATCCTGCTCTCGCACGGCATCGGCATGGGCCTGGTGCTGAAGGGCGAGCTGTTCACCGGCACCCATTCCTCAGGCGGCGAGTTCGGCCACATGATCCATCGCCCCGGCGGCGCGCTCTGCCGCTGCGGGCGGCGCGGCTGCGTCGAGGCCTATGCCGGCAACTATGCCATCTGGCGTAATGCAGGACAGATGGGTGAGGACGCCAAACCGGTCGACGTCAGCGACGCCGACATGCGCGCATTGGCGGCCACGGCGCGCGAAAGAGACGGACCGGAGCGCGAGGCCTATCGCAAGGCCGGCGAGGCGCTGGGCTATGGCCTTGGCAGCTTGTTCGCGCTGATCGATCCGGCGCCGGTTGCGATGGTCGGCGTCAGCGCCGCCGCCTTCGATCTGATCGAGCCGGCCTTGCGTGAGGCCATCGCCCAGACCGCCGGCGGCCAGCATTCGACGTCGATTTCCTTCGATACAGAGCCGAACGAATTGCCGCTGATCCGCGAGGGCTGCGCCATGCGCGCGCTCACCTTCGTCGACCAGGAGATCTTCGCGCCGGGCGTGCAGGTGAGATCCGGCAAGAACGTGGCCTGATCTCAATCCTCGCGGATTGCGTAGCCCGCGCCACGGATGGTGCGTATCACATCGGGCATGCGGCCATTGTTGACCGCCTTGCGCAGGCGGCCGACATGCACATCCACGGTGCGCTCGTCGATGTAGATCGTCTCGCCCCAGACATTGTCGAGCAACTGGCTGCGCGAGAACACGCGGCCGGGATGGCGCATCATGAATTCGAGCAGCCTGAACTCGGTCGGTCCGAGCCGGATCTCGCTCTTCTTGCGATAGACCCGGTGCGATTCGCGGTCGAGCACGATGTCGCCGACCTTGAGCACGCTGGACAGCACTTCCGGTTTGGCGCGGCGCAGCAGCGCCTTGACCCGGGCCATGAATTCCGGCGTCGAGAACGGCTTGACCAGATAGTCGTCGGCGCCGGTCGAGAGGCCGCGCACGCGATCGCTCTCCTCGCCGCGCGCCGTCAGCATGATGATCGGCAATCGCTCCGTCTCGGGCCGCATGCGCAGGCGCCGACAGAGTTCGATGCCGGAAACCGCCGGCACCATCCAGTCGAGCACCAGCAGGTCGGGCACGTTTTCCTGGAGGCGTATCTCGGCTTCGTCGCCGCGTGTCACCACCTCGACCTGGTAACCCTCGGACTCCAGGTTGTAGCGGAGGAGCACGCCCAGCGGCTCCTCGTCCTCCACCACCATGATGCGTGGCGCGATCATCGATCGATCATCCCTGCCGTCAAGCCGCCGGCACCGACATCGCCGTCTCGTCCTGCTTCGGACGATTGGCGGGCAGTTGCGTGCCGGTCAGCACATAATACGCATTCTCGGCGATGTTGGTCACATGGTCGCCGATGCGTTCGAGATTCTTGGCGCAGAACAAAAGATGCGTGCAAGCCGTGATGTTGCGGGGATCCTCCATCATGTAAGTCAGGAGTTCGCGGAACACCGAAGTGTATTTGACGTCGATGCGTTCGTCGTCATTCCTGAGCTTGGCGAGGGCGGCGGCATCGCCGGCCGCATATTCCTCGACGACGCCCTGCACCTGGATCAGCACCAGCTGCGCCATGGAGTCGATGGAATGCGACAAGTCGCGCGGCGTGGCGGTGAGGCCGACCGAGCCGACGCGCTTGGCGATGTTCTTGGCAAGGTCGCCGATGCGTTCGAGATCGCCCGCCATGCGGATCGAGCCGACGACATGACGCAGATCGTCGGCCATCGGCTGGCGCTTGGCGATCAGGGTGATGGCGCGATCATCGAGTTCGCGCTGGCGCGCGTCCATGATGGCGTCGTCGGAGACGACGCGCTGTGCCAGCGCGTTGTCGGAATTCAGCAGCGCCTTGGTGGCGCCGCCGACCATCGTGCCGGCGAGATCGCCCATGTCGCTGATCAGCTTGCTGATCTGTCCGAGATCCTCGTCGAAGGCTGCGACTGTGTGTTCGGCCATGATCCTGGTCCTCGTATGCGTGAGATCAGCCGAAGCGGCCGGTGATGTAGTCCTGCGTGCGCTTCTCGCGAGGCGACGTGAAGATCTTCTCGGTCTTGTCGAATTCGACCAACTCGCCCAGATACATGAAAGCCGTCTGCTTCGAGACGCGCGCGGCCTGCTGCATGTTGTGGGTGACGATGACGATCGTGTAGTCGGCCTGCAACTCGTCGATCAATTCCTCGATCTTGGCGGTCGACAATGGGTCGAGCGCCGAGGCCGGTTCGTCGAGCAGGATGACCTCCGGCTTGACCGCCACGGTGCGGGCGATGCAAAGCCGCTGCTGCTGGCCGCCCGACAGGCTGAGGCCGCTGGCATTGAGCTTGTCCTTGACCTCGTTCCACAGCGCGGCGCGTTTCAACGCCTGCTCGACACGGCCGTCCATCTCGGCCTTGCCGATCTTCTCATAGAGCCTGACGCCGAAGGCGATATTCTCATAGATCGACATCGGGAACGGCGTCGGCTTCTGGAACACCATGCCGATCTTGGTGCGCAACAGGTTGAGGTCCTGCGAGCGGTCGAGAACGTTCTGGCCGTCGAGCAGCACCTGACCCTCGGCGGTCTGCTTGGGGTAGAGCTCGTAGATGCGGTTGAAGACGCGCAGCAGCGTCGACTTTCCGCAACCCGACGGTCCGATGAAGGCCGTCACGCTGCGCTCGGGCAGCGACAAGGTGATGTCCTTCAGCGCCTTCGACTGGCCGTAGTAGAAATTGAGGTTCTTGACCTCGATCTTCGCCTTGGCGGCTGCCTCTGTCGCAATCGTCATGTCTGGAGACAACATCTGGCTCATTTGTCCTCTCTGCGTCCGGTCAGGCTGCGCGCAAAGATGCTGAGCGCGAGAACCGTCAATGTGATTATGAGTGCGCCGGTCCACGCCAGTTGCTGCCATTCCTCGTAAGGGCTGAGAGCGAACTGGAAGATGGTCACCGGCAGGCTGGCCATCGGCGCATTGAGATTGCTCGACCAGAACTGGTTGTTGAGCGCCGTGAAAAGAAGTGGCGCCGTCTCGCCGGAAATGCGGGCAATGGCCAGCAATATGCCGGTGACGATGCCGGACATCGCCGCGCGGTAGGCCACCGAACGAATCACCACCCAGCGCGGCGCGCCAATCGCCGTGCCGGCCTCGCGCAAAGCGTTCGGCACAAGGTTGAGCATGTCCTCGGTGGTACGCACCACGACGGGAATGACCAGGATGGCCAGTGCCACGGCACCGGCGATGGCCGAGAAATGTCCCATCGGCCGCACCATCAATTCGTAGACGAACAGGCCGATGATGATTGAGGGCGCCGACAGCAGGATGTCGTTGATAAAGCGCACCACGGTGGTGAGCTTCGAAAAGCGGCCATATTCGGCCATGTAGGTGCCGGCCAGCACGCCGATCGGCGTGCCGACGACGATGCCGATAATAGTCATCACGATGCTGCCGTAGATGGCGTTGAGCAGGCCACCGGCATCACCGGGCGGCGGGGTCATTTCCGTGAACACTGAGAGCGAAACGCCCGACAGGCCCTTATAGAGCAGCGCGCCGAGGATCAGCGCCAGCCAGGCAAGGCCGATGCCGGCGGCGACGACGCAGAGCGTCATCATCACGCCGTTCTTGCGCTTGCGGCTCTGGTGAAGCGATGCGGCTGTCGACATCGGTCAGACTCCGGTACGGGCATCGATGCGCATCAGCATGTAGCGGGCGATGGCAAGGATGAGGAAGGTGATGACGAACAGGATCAGGCCGAGCGCCACCAACGAGGAAGTGTAGAGATCGCCGACGGCTTCGGTGAATTCGTTGGCGATGGTTGCCGAGATCGTCGTTGCCGGCGCGAACAGCGAGGCGCTGATCCGGTGGGCGTTGCCGATGACGAAGGTGACCGCCATGGTTTCACCGAGTGCACGGCCGAGGCCGAGCATGACGCCGCCCATGATGCCGATGCGGGTGTAGGGGACGACGACCCGGCGTGTTACCTCCCAGGTCGTGCAGCCAATGCCGTAGGCGGACTCCTTCAGCACCGGCGGCACCGTATCGAACACATCCTTGGTGATCGAGGTGATGAAAGGCAGGATCATGATGGCCAGGATCATCGCCGAGGTCAGCAGGCCGATCCCATAAGGAGGCCCGGCAAACAGGCTGTTAAGGCCGGGAATGCCGTGGAACACGTTGATGATGAAAGGTTGCACTGTCGTCTGCAGGAACGGTGCCAGCACGAACAGGCCCCAGATGCCGTAGATGATCGAGGGGATGCCGGCCAGCAGTTCCACGGCCATGCCGATCGGGCGCCGGAGCGGACGCGGGCAAAGCTCGGTGAGAAAAATGGCGATGCCGATACCGAGCGGCACAGCGATCAGAATGGCGATGGCCGAAGTGATGATGGTGCCATAGATCGGCGCCAGGGCGCCGAATTTCTCGGTGACGGGATTCCAGCTCTCGGTGGTCAGAAAGGAGAAGCCGAAGGTCGACAGTGCCTGCCAGGAACCGGCGAACAGCGAGATAGCGACGCCGCCGAGCAGCACCAGCACGAGAATGGCGGCGGCGCGGGTCAGCCCATGGAAGATCGAATCGGTCAACGCGAACCGTCTGACGGTGGCGTCGCGTGAACCTCGAATGGCTGGCAAGGCTTCGTGGGCAGCGCTCATGTCAAGCTCGGCTCTTTGTGTTGATTGAAAAGGAGCGCCGCGGGGCGGCGCTCCTCCAGAAAGATATTACTCGCCGGCGTAGACGGGCTTGCCGTCGGCCTTGATGTCGGCCTTCCACGAAGCCTTGATCAGGTCGACGACGCTATCGGGGATCGACACATAGTCGAGCGCCTTGGCGGTTTCCTTGCCGTCCTTGTAGGCCCAGGCAAAGAACTTGAGCGCTTCGCCGGTGGCCGCGGCATCGTCCGGGGTCTTGTGGATCAGCACCCAGGTCGAGGCAGCGATCGGCCAAGTGGCGTCGCCCGGCTCGTTGGTGATGATGACGTTGAAGTTCTTGGCGCCCTTGAAGTCGGCGTTCGAAGCAGCCGCGCCGAAGGATTCGAGCGACGGCTCGACGACCTTGCCGGCGGCGTTCAGCATCTTGGAGTAGGAGAGATTGTTCTGCTTGGCATAGGCATATTCGACATAGCCGATGCCGCCGTCGGTCTGCTTGACGGTGTTGGCAACGCCTTCGCTGCCCTTGGCGCCGACGCCGGTCGGCCATTCGACGGCCGTATCCGAGCCGACCTTGTCCTTCCAGTCGGGCGAGAGCTTCACGAGGTAGTCAGTGAAGTTGAAGGTCGTGCCCGAGCCGTCCGAACGATGAACGACGGCGATAGCGGTCGACGGCAGGGTGAGCGAGGGGTTCAGGGCCTTGATCGCGGCATCGTCCCAGGTGGTGATCGCGCCGAGATAGATCTGGGCCAGCGTCTTGCCGTCGAGGACGAGTTCGCCCGGCTTGATGCCCGTGAGGTTGACGATCGGCACGATGCCGCCCATCACCATCGGGAACTGCACGAGGCCGTTCTTTTCGAGATCGGCGTCGGACATCGGCTTGTCGGTGGCGCCGAAGGTCACGGTCTTGGCGATGACCTGCTTGATGCCGCCGCCCGAGCCGATCGACTGATAGTTGAGGCCGATGCCGGTGTCCTTCTTGTAGGTGTCGGCCCATTTGGCGAACACCGGATAGATGAAGGTCGAGCCGGCGCCGGAAAGGTCAGCTGCCATTGCTGCGGAAAGGGTGAGGGTGGACGCCGCAGCCATTGCAATCGCAACGGCCGCCGAGCGGATGAAATGTCTCATGTGGCCTGCTCCTGTTCGGAAGATGGTCTCTCGGCGCCACTTCTTGCCGGCGCCCGCTGAGGCCAATAGCCTTCGATTATAACAGTCGCATGACAGTTTCATGTCAGCCCGGTAACGCGTTGCCGGTAACGCGAAAGACGCCGGTCTCGGGCGCTCGCGGCGCGGTCCGAGTTTACCGCCGGAATCAGGGGCTTGAGCCCTCCGACCGGCTGAGATCACCCCGGACTCGACCAGGCTTTCCCAAATGAAGAAAATCCGGACGGGAGCGCGTTGCTCGCAGCCAGAGCGTGTCATGGCCGGGCCATCGCCAAAAACAGGTCCGTTGGGGTAGAGTGACACTGTTTCTTGCAGGCGGTCGCTGCTCCCGCCCGTAACTGAGAAGAGCGGAATTCGATTTCGCTATTGTTCCGGCTGGACACCGGCTTTGATATGGCGCGATCGCACCATAGTCATTGCACGCAGCGGTAGCAGCGAATCTCCTGCTGATTCCTTGATTGCCTCGCCGGACCCGCAATCCAGGCGACGCGGGCTCTATCCCGCGTTGCGGTGGACCTGACGGCCGGCGCCGACCCAGCGCTCGACCTTCTCGAGCAGGGCCCTGGGGCTGATCGGCTTGGGCAGATAGTCGTCCATGCCTGCCTCCAGGCAGCGCTCGCGGTCGCCCTTGAGCGCATGCGCGGTGACGCCGACGATCGGCACATGCGTGCCGGTCTCCTGCTCCAGCAGGCGGATCGCGGCCGTCGCTTCGAGACCGCTCATCTCCGGCATCGAGACATCCATCAGGATCATGCACGGATTGAGCGTGCCGAAGGCGTCGAGCGCCTTGCGGCCATTGCCGACGATCTCGAAACCATAGCCGGTCTCGCCGAGGATTTGCGTGAACACCATCTGGTTCACCTCATTGTCCTCGGCCACCAGTATATCCAGCCTGTGCCCGCCGGCCGTCGCAGGCAACCTGGGGCGAACCTGTGGCAGCTGCAATTGCGCGCGCTGCTCGGATGGCGCAAGGGGCGGCGGCCGGGAAGCCTCGGACGCCTCGCCCGCGAGCGGTTGAACGGCGTGGCCGCTGGTGGCGTGGCGATGGCGCTGGATGGTCGCGACCAGTGTTTCCAGGAGCACCGAGGAGCGCGCCGGCTTGATCAGCTGGGCGTCGATGCCAAGATCGCGGTAGCTGGTGTTGGCAAGCGACTGGTCGACCGATGTCAGCATGATGATCGGCGTGTCCGCGAGGCCCTCGGTGTTGCGCACGATACGCGCCATTTCGGCGCCGCTCATTTCAGGCATCTGGTAGTCGAGCACGACGCAGTCGACCGCCACGCCATAAGCTGCCGCGGCGATCAGCACCTTGAGACCTTCGGCGCCGCTTTCGGCCGCGCAGGAATCGAACGTCCACGAGGTCATCTGCTCGGTCAGGATGGCGCGGTTGACGGCGTTGTCATCGACGATCAGCACGCGTGCGCCCGTCACGTCCACCGGCGTGATGCGCTGCCCGCTCTGCTGCCCGGCCCCTGGCAACGTTACGGTGAACCAGAAGGTCGACCCCTTGCCTTCGGCGCTCTCGACGCCAATGTCGCCGCCCATCAGGTCGACCAGCCGCGAGGTGATGGCAAGGCCAAGCCCGGTGCCCTCGTGGCGCCTTGTCGAGGACGTATCGACCTGGCTGAATTTCTCGAACACCAGTTTCAGTTTTTCCTCGGGGATGCCTATGCCGGTGTCGGTGACCGAGATCGTCAGCCTGGTTCCCGTCGGAACCCGTTCGCCGGTCACGTCGACCAGCACGTGGCCTTCATCGGTGAACTTCACCGCATTGCCGAGCAGGTTGGTGACGATTTGCCGGATGCGGCCGACATCGCCGATGAACAGGCTTTCGAGCCGTGGCTCGATGCGCACGATGAGCTCGAGATCCTTTTCCTTGGCCCGTGTCGATACCAGCGTCGCCACGTCCTCGATCGCCTCGGCGAGATTGAAGGGCGCCGGGTCGAGCACCAGCTGGCCGGCATCGATCTTGGAGAAATCCAGGATGTCGTTGATGATGGTCAAGAGCGCGTTGCCCGATTTGACGATGATGTCGGTGAATGTCTTCTGCTTGGGATCGAGATTGGATTTGGCCAGGAGTTCAGCCATGCCCAGTACGCCGTTCATCGGCGTGCGGATCTCGTGGCTCATATTGGCGAGGAACTCCGACTTGGCGCGGTCGGCGAGCACGGCGCGCCGGCGCGCCTCGCTGAGCTCCGCCTCGCGCTGCTTGAGTTCCGTGATATCGGTGGTCGAACCGATCAGGTAGAGCGAACCGTCGGAGGCGATCATTGCGCCCTTGCGGGCGAACTGATGCCTGACGCTGCCGTCTGGAAGGCGCACCGTCTCCTCGATCTCCTGGGTCTCGCCGGTACGCAGCACGGCGAGATCGCTGGCCACAAAGGCCTCGCCATCCGGCCCGAAGATCTCGACGTCGGTCTTGCCGGTCGCCTCCTGCTTGCTGAAGCCGGTGAGATCGCACCAGCCCTTGTTGACATAGAATTGCCTGAGGTCAGAGCGCTTGGCGTAGATCGACACCGGCACGTTGTCGATCAGGCTGCGGAACACCTCGTTCTCGCGCATGCTCTCTTCCAGAGCTTGCTCGCGCGCCTTGACATCGGTGATGTCGGTGCTGGATCCGACCAGATGCACCGATCCGTCCGTGGCCACCAGGCGGCTCTTGCGCGTCATCAACTGCCGCACCGTTCCGTCACGATGAGTGACGGGCTCCTCGACCTCGCGCACATTGCCGTTCGTCACGACATCGGTGTCGTCCTGGCTGAAGCCCTCCGCTTCCTCGCCGTTGAACAGCTGACGGTCGGTCCGGCCGATGACGTCGTCCTTGGCGAGACCGGTCAGCGCGCACCAGGCCTTGTTGACGAATTCGATGCTCAGGTCCTGCGCCTTGATGAAGGCGGCTACCGGCAACTCGTCCATGACATGGCGGAAGAGATCGATCTGGCGCATCGAGTCATGAAGCGCCGCCTCGCGGCTCTTGAGGTCGGTGATGTCGACGCGCACCCCGATGAACGTGCCGTCGCCTGTGCGCATATCGTAGACCTGGTACCAGCGGCCATCCGCATTGAGGCGCTCATAGGAGGAATTCGGCAGACGGTAACGCGCCAGGATGCCGTCAAGCCAGCGTTCGGAATCGCCTTCGTACAGGCTGTCGATCCCAGGATCGCCACTCGAACGGAAATAACCCACCGAATGGCCGAACTCCAGCGCTTCGCGGAAGGTGCGGCCGGGCTGCCACAAAGGCTTCAGCGCCGGCAACGTATCCTGCAGCCTGTGGTTGGCGAAGACGAACTTGTCGTCGCGGTCGTAGATGATGACCCCCGCCGGCAGCGATTCCAGCACGCTGGCGAGATGCTTGCGCGCATCTTCGGCTTCGGTCTCGCGCCGCTTCATGTCGGAGATGTCGAACAGAAAGCCGGCGACATAGTCGCGGCCGCTTGCCATGCGGACGCGGTTCTTCCTGACGATACGCGAACGGGTGCCGCCGCCGGCCTCGAAGCTTTCTTCCACTTCGTATTGCTGTCCGCCGGCCAGCACCTCGCGTTCGCTGCTTTCGAACAGCGCGACCTCGTCCGGCCCGAGGAAATCGCTTCCCGGCCTGCCAAGCATGGCTTGCGGCGCCTGCTTGAACAGCGCCGCGAAGGCCTCGTTGACGAAGACGAAGCGCAGATTGTCGTCCTTGACGAAGATCGGATCCTTGACCCCGTTGATTACTGCTTCCGCCAGCCGCGCCTTTTCCAGCGCTTCGGCAAGTTCGGCCTCGCGATCCTTCATGTCGGTGACATCGACATAGGAAATGAACCGCTTGCCGCCGGCCAGCGGCGCCATCGACGAGATCAGCGTCCTGCCGTCATTGCGCGGGAACTGCCTCGCTCCAGCTGTGCCGGCTCTGATTTCAGCCTCGCGTTCGGCGACATGCCGGTGCCATGTCGCGTCGTCCGAACCATACGGGTCGATGTCGCGGCTGGCTTCCATCAGATCGCGGAAGCTGCAGCCGGTCTCGGCGCGCCGGGCGTCGATCTGCCAGAAATCGTAAAAGGCGCGGTTGATGACCTCGGCACGCATGTCGGCATCGAGGACAAGAACACCGATCGGCATCTGATCGACCATGGTGCGGAGATTGGCGAAAGTCTCGGCTATCTTGGCGTTGGCATTCTCGATTTCGGCGTCCCGCCGCTTGACCTCAGTGACCTCATAGTAGGTCAGCAGGCGTTTGCCTCCCGACAGAGCCGTGACGGAGAACATCATGGTGCGCCCGTCGGTGTGGGCAAACTCCCGAGGTGCGACGGTGCCGGCCTTGATCTCTTCGATGCGCGTGGCGAGGTAGCGCTGCCATTGCTCTTCGTCGATGTCGCCATAGATGCCGTTGCGGCGATTGAGTTCCATCAGCAGGCTGAACGGCGCGCCTACCGTCACGGCCCCGTCCGGAATCCTGGAGAGATCGCGGTAGGCCTTGTTGACGATGAGCGTATCGAGCCTGGCGTCCAGAAGCACGACGCCCATATGCATGGCATCCATCGTCCGCTCGAGATCGGCGAGATGCTGGACGGCATCGCCGCCAGCCGCCGGCTGCATGGCCTCGAAGGCGCTGGCCAGCGCGGTGACGTTGCGGCCCAGGCCGCGATAGCCGACGAATTTTCCTTCGCTGTCGAAACGCGGGAAGCCTGACGTTAGCACCCAGCGGCAGTCGGGGCGGCCTCCCTTCAGTTCGTAGACGAAGTCGCGGAACGGCCGGTGCGCCTGCAAATCCTCCAGATGCGCCGCCGCACCGCGGTTGCCCTTCAGGACCTGGTTGAGAAAATCGAAGCGGAACCGGCCAAGCACCATTGCCGGATCGATACCGGTCGCCGCCTGGTAATCTTGGGAAAGCCAGGAAAAGCGCAATTCCGCGTCGGTTTCCCAAATCCAGTCCGAGCCCGCTTCGACGAGTTGGCGCAGCGCGTCGGCGCAATCCATGTCGGCGCCGGATGGCCCATCGCCGCCATGCGCGGCTGCCTTGCCGGGCTTGCGCTTGCCGCGCACGCCGATTGCTTCGTCCGATTCCGCCATGCTGTCCCCACCCCGAAAATCAAGGCCGAACCCTCCCTCCGCGGTCCGTCGGCGGAATGTGCCGCAGAAGCATTAACGATCCGCTAACCTTAACGGCGCAACCGGCCTGTTCCTGCTGCGTTATTCCGTCCGGTTGTGGCGCGGAGCAAGGCCGCGCTATAAGCATGCGCAGGGGTGTTGCTAATGTACGGACGGATAGGGCCTTTCTTGCTGGGCGTGGCGCTGCTTTTCGGCGGCGGCTGCTCTCGCAGCTATGACGGCACGGTGGTTATTCCGCGGCCGCTCGACGCCAGGCGGATCTGGGACCGGCCGCCGCCCAATGTCGACTACCAGCCGCAGGTCGACAACGGCGCCTTTCCGGGGCCACCCCAGCCTCCCGGGCGGTTTTACGAGCGCAGAGTCGTTAAACCTGCGCCTCACAGACGGTCTCAGACCAGGGCGTCACCGCCCTCTCCTCCGTCATCGGGGCCAGAAAAACAATTGGCATGCAGGAACGTAAGCGCTCCCGGCCAAAGAGTTCGCATGGTCTGCGACTAATAAAACAAAGATCTAAAGCGCGGCGCCTGAATCCGCTTTGACGCGACGTGCTTTGGAACAGTTCGGTTCTATAGCGTTGCCGCGCCCTTCCTCGGTTCCTTGGCGCCGAGCTTGTCGAGCGCAAGCCGAACCTGGCGCAGATCGTCCTGCCAGCCGTCATCGTCGCCCATCGGGCTCTCCGACGCCGCCCGTTGCAGCCCGCGCGCCTCGGACTCGATCTTGCGCAATTCGGCGATCTTCTGGTCGGTAGTCAGGGAGCCGTCTTCGACGATCTCCAGTACCCGCATTTCCCTGAACGTGGCCATGGCGCTTCTCCCTGCCTGATATCGACCAAAACGCCGGGAAGCGAGCCCCTGTTCCGAAGACGGCCGTTCCGGCGAAACACTCGTGGGTCATTCAGCCGGGAAAAAGGCGGGGCCGACCACACGCACGGTCCGGTGGCCGGCCTCGATCGACTCGAGCTGGTTGCGGCCGTCGGCGGGCCGATGCGTCGAGCCTGCGATCAATCAGGCGTTACCGGTGTCCGGCGCTGAAACCTTTGCCCGTGCTGCTGCGTTGAGGCGCAAAGGAGAACGCGGGATGTCGATGCATTTCACCGTATCGGAGCTGACAAGAAGCCTTTTTCACTCCCTCGGGCTGGATCACGGGCGTGCCCCACGGCCGCTCAACCCCGAGCAAAACCTGTTGCTGGAGTGCTATCTGGCCGGGCAGATTCCGGAGTCGGCCTGGAGCGACTACGTCTTCGAGACCCCGGATCTGGCACGGCATGCCGAAGCACGGCGCCTGAGCCATTGATCTGCGGCGATCGGGGGAAAACGACACCCGACCCGGTTCTCCGGTTCGACGAACCACCCGTGCCGATGCCCGCTCCATGGCAGGCGTTCTTTGGGCGTTACCGCTATTGCTTGGGCGAAACGAATTGCTGCGTGAACACGTTGCCGGCAATCCCTTGCGACAGCTCCGGCGATAAACTCAGCGGCGTGCAATTCTTCACCGCCGCTATTGCCGCATCGATGAACGCCTTACGTGCCTTGTCGTCGCCAGCCACGTTGGCGGCGGTTGGTCGCGGCGGCCCTATCAGAGTACCGTCGCGCTTGAAACTGAAACTCAGGGTTACAGTCGAATCTCCGGCACCGGCAGGCGGTGTCCAGCAGGACTGGATCGCGGTCCCGACATCGTCCATGGTGTTGAGCGTTGCGGCAGATGCGCATACGACACCTGCCGACATCACACCCGCAATCGCCAGTTTTGCAGCACGTTTCATCGCAAGCCCTCATCGTCACGACGGTCCGGCAACCCGCCGGACTGCTGTGATCGATGGTAGAGCCGACATGGGCAATGACAATATCCCTTGCCAAAAAGTTGTTCGAAGAAAGCCGACTGCGAAGCCGCCCTGGCGCCTGGCCGATGCGAGCCATGTAGCCCGAAAAAGCAAAAAGGCCGGCACGGAGCCGACCTTTCCTTTCCGCCTCGACAACTGCGCCAGTACATCCGTGGTCGCAGGCTGAAAGCGAATTGTCCCCAGTAGACAGGCCATTGGTAAACCAAACCTTAACCTGCCTGCCGTCCCCACCCGCAAGGCTAGGAATAGATGGCCGCGAACTCCATGATTGTCGCGATATGACGGCCTACGCGACGGCCCTGAACTCGGTTTCTGGTATCGTTCCAAGCCCGGCACACTGCGCGCATATCATGGTCTTTCCCGGGCAACCGCTTTGATGTGTCCCGTGCGGGCAGCAATACCCTTTTGAGGTACGCCATCTCGAGCAGTCGAAAACCTTTCCACCGCCATGGCAGTGCGTGCATGTCGTCCCAACAGAGGCCATTCCAAACTCTACCCGACCCGAAACCCGCGTTGCCGCGAAAGCTATTCCCGCACCGCAAGTATCAGGGATCGCAGTGCTTTCAAGCGTCGCGGCTTGACTTAAATTGGGTGGATTCGGGGTATGGGAAGCCCGGGCTCTCGCAGGCTTTGCGTGCTCTTTCGATGTATGCAGAGCCCATGCGGGACGGGTCCGAAACTGCAGGATTGTCTGGAGGTCAACGACAGGACCGTTGCCTGGTACGCCCAAGGGGAATCGAACCCCTGTTCCCGCCGTGAGAGGGCGGTGTCCTGACCGCTAGACGATGGGCGCGCTCAAGAAGGGGCGATATAGGCTGACGGCCGGGAAAAAGCAACTGGGGTTCGGCGGCTTTGCCGCATCGAATGAAAAGCCGCCCCCGCGTTACCGTTTCGGCTGGATCAGGTCCCACAGATTGCCATGCAGATCGGCGAAAACCGCCACCGTGCCATAGGCTTCGTGACGCGGCGCCTCGCGGAATTCGACGCCCTTGTCCAGCATCGCTGCATGGTCGCCGGCAAAATCGTCGGTTTCGAGGAAGAGAAAAACCCGGCCGCCGGTCTGGTTGCCGATGCTTTTCCTCTGCGTCTCGTCGGACGCCTCGGCCAGCAGCAGCCTGGCGCCCTGCCCGTCTGACGGCGCGACCGTGACCCACCGCTTGCCGCCGCCGAGATCGATATCCTCCGTCAGCGTAAAACCCAGCCGCTCGACATACCAGGCGATCGCCTCGTCATAGCTGGCGACGACCAGCGCCACTGTCGCGACACGACGATGTTCGGCGAAGCCGGTCATGTCCGTGGCAAATGTGTTTGCCGCATTGGCGCCTGCCTATTTGTTGCGGATCGCAAAACGGCCAATCAGGCGGCGCTCGGCGATATCGTAGACGAAGATCGCACGGCTGCCGTCGGCAAGCTCGGCGTCGATCGAAAGGCGGCTGCCCGACAGTGACTGACCGACCACCCTGGCGCCAACCGGCAGCACGATGTCCCCGCTGAGCGGTTCGCCGGCGGGCACCTGGACGTCGCCGGCCAGCGGCGGGTTCACCGGCGTTGCTTTGCGTGATTTGTAGACAATCGCCGCGATCACCACCATAAGAGCCAGAAAGAGCAGGCCGAGATTGATGGCCATGAAGCGGATGAGCTTGCCGCGCAGCTTGTCGACTTCGGGGGCGAGCGGCTTTTCCTGCTCTTCATCGGCATCGGGCCGGGCCATGGCAAACATTCCGGAATGGTTTTTCGATGAGCGCTCATAGCGAAGAGGCCCCCGAATTGATAGAGGACCTGTTGATAGAGGCCGCGCCCACCTTGCTGGTCGCCGGCGCGGATGCGGCCGGCCAACGGCTCGATCAGTGGCTGGCGGCAGCCCTTGGCCCGGACATGTCACGCAGTCGCGTGCAGATGCTGATCAGGCAAGGCGCCGTCGTCATCGACGGCAAGCCGGTCGCCGAAACCAAGCGCAAGATGCGCGCGGGCGAAAATGTGTCCGTAGCCATGCCGGAACCGGAGCCGGCGCAGCCGCAGGGCGAGAACATTGCGCTCGACGTGCTCTACGAAGACGACGAGTTGATCGTCATCAACAAGCCGGCGGGGCTCGTCGTGCACCCCGGCGCCGGCAACTGGACCGGCACGCTGGTCAATGCGCTGATTCATCATTGCGGCGACAGCCTGTCAGGCATTGGCGGGGTGCGCCGCCCGGGCATCGTCCATCGCCTCGACAAGGAGACCAGCGGCGTCATGGTGGTCGCCAAGACCGACCGTGCCCACAAGGCTCTGTCGGAGGCGTTCGCCGACCACGGCCTGACCGGCGATCTCGAGCGCGCCTACCTGGCGCTGGTCTGGGGCATACCGCAGAGGCCGACCGGAACGATCGATGCACCGCTTGGCCGCGCCTCCGACCGGGTTCGCCGCGCCGTGGTGCCGGAAGGCCGCGACGACGCACGCCACGCGGTCACCCGTTTTGCCGTGCAGGAGCGTTTCGGCGAGGGCCAGCGGGAATTCGCTGCCGCTAGCCTCGTCGAATGCCGGCTGGAAACCGGTCGCACCCACCAGATCCGCGTCCACATGGCCCATATCGGCCATCCCGTGATTGGCGACCCGGACTACGGGCTAGCCTTCCGCACCAAGGCCAATCGGCTGCCCGAACCGCTGAAACGCCAGGTCGAGGCATTTTCCCGGCAAGCTTTGCATGCATGGCTCCTTGCATTTCGGCACCCGACTACCCATCTAACGATGAGGTTCGAGGCGCCGTTACCGGGGGACATGGAGGAACTCGTCGGCGGCTTTCGCAAGCTCTGAACCTGCCATCAAAAAACCTGAGTGGCATTGTTCACTTCAGCGTGACACACTGTTTCGTGTTGAACAAATGCCTGTCTTTTCTGGTTTTGTTCCTGTATAAGATCTGTTGTCGCGAGCGAGCCTTTTGGTGTTCGCGTCACATGCCTGCCGCGTTTCGGGGGCATCACTCCAATAGAGAGGGGGCGCTATCATGGCCCAGTCATTACCCAGTATCGTTTCCGGTGAAGGCGGCCTCAGCCGCTATCTGGAAGAAATCCGCCGCTTTCCCATGCTTCAGCCGCAGGAAGAGTACATGCTCGCCAAGCGTTACGCCGAGCATGAAGACACCACGGCCGCGCACAAGCTCGTCACCAGCCATTTGAGGCTCGTCGCCAAGATCGCCATGGGCTATCGCGGCTATGGCCTGCCGATCGGCGAAGTGATCTCGGAAGGCAATGTCGGCCTCATGCAGGCCGTCAAGAAATTCGAACCCGAGCGCGGTTTCCGTCTCGCCACCTACGCCATGTGGTGGATCAAGGCCTCGATCCAGGAATACATCCTGCGCTCGTGGAGCCTGGTCAAGATGGGCACGACCGCCAACCAGAAGCGTCTGTTCTTCAATCTCCGCAAGGTGAAGGGCAAGATCCAGGCGCTGGACGATGGCGACCTCAAGCCCGACCAGATCGCCGAGATCGCCACGCGGCTGAACGTTTCCGAGGCCGAAGTGGTGTCGATGAACCGCCGTCTGTCCGGCGACGCGTCACTCAACGCGCCGATCCGGGCGACGGAAGGCGAGTCCGGCGAATGGCAGGACTGGCTGGTCGACGACCACGAAAGCCAGGAAGAGATGCTGATCGAGCAGGACGAGCTGGAAAACCGGCGCGGCATGCTGTCGGGCGCTCTGGCCGTGCTCAACGATCGCGAGCGGCGCATCTTCGAGGCGCGCCGCCTCGCCGAGGAGCCGCTGACGCTCGAGGAACTGTCGGCCGAGTTCGACATCAGCCGCGAGCGCGTGCGGCAGATCGAGGTGCGCGCCTTCGAGAAGGTGCAGGATGCGGTCAAGGCCGCCGCCAAGCGCCAGATGCAGGCGCTGCGCACCATCGAGGCACAGCCGGCGGCTTAAAGCCGGCTTCGCGCAGGAAGTAGCAGGGCGGCGTCAGGAAACTGGCGCCGCCTTTTTTGTACGCCGCAGCCGGGACGACGGTTGCCTCAAAGCGAATCCAGCGGAAATTTGAGGTAGCGCCGGCCATTGGCTTCCGGCTCCGGCAGCCGCCCCCCATTGATGTTGACCTGCAGCGCATGCAGGATCAGCCGCGGCATCGGCAATGTGCGATCGCGCGCCTCGCGTAGCGCGACGAACTCGGCCTCTGTACGCGCGGCGACAAGATGGATGTTGGTCGCCTTCTGCGCCGCGACCGTGCTTTCCCACATCGGTTCGCGCCCGCCGGCCTGGTAATCATGGCCGACGAACAGCCGGGTTTCCTCCGGCAAGGCCAGGATGCCCTGGATCGAGCGCCACAACCGCGCGGCGCTTCCACCGGGAAAATCCGTTCTTGCCGTGCCGCTGTCGGGCATGAACAGGGTGTCGTGGATGAAGCCGGCGTCACCGATCACATAGGTGATCGATGCCAATGTATGTCCAGGCGAGAACAGCACCTTGACCGGAAGGGTTCCGATCCGGAAGGTCTCGCCCTCGGCGAACAGCCTGTCCCATTGTGAGCCGTCAGCCGGAAGGTCCGGCCAGTTATAGATCACCTTCCACAGTGCCTGGACGTCGACGACCCTGTCGCCGATGGCCATCGGCGCGCCGGTCCTCTGTTTCAGGTAATGCGCCGCCGAGAAATGGTCGGCGTGGGGATGGGTATCGAGGATCCACTCGAGCTCCAGCCCGTTTTCCCCAATGAAATCGAGCAAGCTATCCGCGCTCATCGTACTCGTCGCGCCGGATTTTTCATCGAAGTCGAGGATTGGATCGATAATGGCGCATCGCTTCGTCGCCAGGTCAGCGACGACATACTGGATGGCCCCGGTCGGCTTGTCATAAAAGCCGCTGACCAGCGGCTTCGCCAAAGTTATCTGCACGTCCGGCTTCCCCAGACCTAGCCGGCAGGAACGATTTTCTCCGCCGGAACCCACCGTGAGCATGGTTGTCCGCCCCGACGAACCAGTCAAGCATGACTTGGTTCGCAGGAGCGGAAAACGCCGGAAACCATTCCGGCGTGCTGGCTCAGGCGGAGGGCTGCTTGGTCTTCCTGAGATAGGGCAGGATGGTCTCGTAGGCGCCGAAGCGCTTGATCGCATCCTCGTTGGAAACGGCGGCGGTGATGATGACGTCCTCACCTTGTTTCCAGTTCGCCGGCGTCGCCACTTGATGCTTGGCGGTGAGCTGCATGGAATCGACCGCCCGCAGGATCTCGTCGAAGTTGCGCCCCGTGGTCATCGGGTAGGTAAGCACCAGCTTGATCTTCTTGTCCGGCCCGATGACGTAGACCGAGCGCACGGTGGCGTTGTCGGCGGGTGTGCGGCCTTCCGAAGTTTCGCCGGCGCCGCCTGGCAGCATGTCATAAAGCTTGGCGACCTTGAGGTCCTTGTCGCCGATCAGCGGATAATGCACCGAATGGCCGGTCGCAGTCTTGATGTCGTCCTGCCATTTGCCATGGCTTTCGACAGGGTCGACCGAAATGCCGATGATCTTGACGTTGCGCTTCTTGAACTCACCCTCGAGCCCGGCCATCGTGCCAAGCTCGGTCGTGCAGACCGGCGTGAAATTCTTCGGATGGCTGAACAGGATCGCCCAGCCGTCGCCGATCCAGTCATGGAATTTGATGGCTCCCTGCGTGGTCTCGGCGGTGAAGTCCGGCGCGATATCGTTGATACGAAGACTCATGACCTATCCCTACCCCTTGTGAATGTGGCCGGATCTTCGCCGCCCGGCGCCCGGCACCTGATCGTAGCACCGCAGCGCGACTGATTAAACGCTGGAGATGACGGCCATTCACTCGATGGGCAAAAATTTTTCCCCACACGCGGGATCAGGCCAAAAATACGTCGTGGTATCGGGCATGAGACAAGCGGCAGGGATCAGCGAAGACGCCTCAGGCCTTGTTGATTGCCAGCGTCGCCGACAAATCTTCCATACGCTGCGCCAGGGCGCCGAGCGCGCTGGTCAGCACGCTGTCGCTCTTGTCGGCCTTGGTCAGCGCCTCGTCGCGCGTCTTGCGCAAGGTCAGCACTTCGCTTTCCATGCCCTTGACGCGCTTCTGCAGCTCGGAAAGCTCGTCCATCACCATGATGCCGGCCATGACGGTCAGCCGCTGGTCGCCGATCTCGCCGAAGGAATCCTTCAGGTGCGAGACATAGCGGTCGAAACGCTCGGCGAGATCAATCAGATGCTCTTCCTGGCCCTCGTCGCAGGCCATGCGGTACTGCTTGCCGTCGATTGAAACCGTGACCTGTGCCATCGGGCCAGCTCCTATCTGTCCAACACGGCGCGGATGGTTTCCATCGCGGTCACCAGCCGTCGCGACACTTCCTTGTTGGCGTCTTCCAGCCGTTCGGCGCGCGCTTCGGAATTGTCGAGTTCCTGCGCCAACCGCGAGCGGTCGGCATTCATCCGCTGTACTTCGGCCTCGGCTTCCGAATAGTCGCGTTCATGCTCGAGCTTGGCCGCGACGGCGTTTTCCAGCCCTTCGATGGCCTTGCTCAGCCTGGCGATCACTTCCTTGAGCGTGGTTTCCCCGGTCATGGCTTCGTCCTGTGCCCTGCCCATCACCGAATCGTTCGCGTTCAGAACGGGTTATCCCGGAAACATTAGGCACCGGGTGAAGGCAACGTCAATAAAGCTCTCGCGACTGTCCCCCGCTAACGCTAAAGTAGGTCCACCGCCGACATCACAAGACCGGCAAATCTGCACCCGATTTGTTGACTAAAAGCCCGCGCCTGCTATGTGTCGCGCACCCTTTTCAAGGGCTCTCCCAAGCCCCCAAACCCCCACCCTGGAGGTACCATGACGTCGCGTGAACAACATGACCGGATGGCCAATGCGATCCGTTTTCTCTCCATGGATGCCGTCGAGAAGGCGAATTCCGGCCATCCCGGCCTGCCCATGGGCTGCGCCGACATTGCCACGGTGCTGTTCACCCGCTTCCTGAAATACGATCCCAAGGCCCCGCATTGGGCCGACCGTGACCGCTTCATCCTGTCGGCGGGCCATGGTTCGATGCTGCTCTATTCGTTGCTGCACCTGACCGGCTACGAAGACATGACCGTCGACCAGATCAAGCACTTCCGCCAGTTGGGCTCGAAAACCGCCGGCCACCCCGAATATGGCCACGCCACCGGCATCGAGACCACGACCGGCCCGCTGGGCCAGGGCCTCGCCAATTCGGTCGGCTTCGCGCTCGGCGAGCGCATCATGAACGCCGCGTTCGGCAACGACCTTGTCGACCACTACACCTATGTGCTGGCCGGCGACGGCTGCCTGATGGAAGGTGTTTCCCAGGAAGCCATCGCCCTTGCCGGTCACCTCAAGCTCAACAAGCTGATTGTCTTCTGGGACAACAACAACATCTCGATCGACGGTCCGGTGTCGCTCGCCGACAACACCGACCAGGTCGCACGCTTCCAGGCCTCCGGCTGGAACGCCAGCCACATCGACGGCACCGATCCGGAAGCGATCGCCTATGCCATCGAGGCCGCCCGCCATTCCGACAAGCCGACGATGATCGCCTGCAAGACGACCATCGGCTTCGGTGCTCCGACCAAGGCCGGCACCAACAAGGCGCACGGCTCGCCGCTCGGCCCAGACGAGATCGCTGGCGCGCGCAAGTTCTTCAACTGGGACTCGCCGCCCTTCGAGATCCCGGCTGACATTCTCGATGCCTGGCGCACCGCCGGCAAGGCCGGCGTCAAGGCGCGCACGGATTGGGAAGGCCGTCTGGCCAAGGCCGATCCGAAGCTGAAGGCCGAGTTCGAGCGCCGCACCAGTGGCAAGCTGCCGGCGAATTTCGACGCCGTCATCGCCGACTACAAGAAGAAGCTTTCAGCCGACAAGCCGAAGGTCGCGACCCGCAAATCGTCGGAAATGGCGCTGGAAGTCATCAATGGCGCGGTGCCGGAAACCATCGGCGGCTCGGCCGACCTGACCGGCTCCAACAACACCAAGACCAGCCAGACCAAGAACATCACGCCGGACGATTACGGCCAGCGCTATGTCCATTACGGCATCCGCGAACACGGCATGGCTGCCGCGATCAACGGCCTGACGCTGCATGGCGGCCTTATCGCCTATGGCGGCACCTTCCTGTGCTTCTCCGACTACGCCCGCCCCTCGATGCGGCTTGCCTCGCTGATGGGCATCCGCTCGATCTTCGTCATGACCCATGATTCCATCGGTCTGGGCGAAGACGGGCCGACCCACCAGCCGGTCGAGCACATGGCGGCCCTGCGCGCCATTCCCAACCACAATGTGTTCCGTCCGGCCGACGCGGTGGAAACCGCCGAATGCTGGCAGATCGCGCTCGAATCCGAAAAGACGCCGTCGACCCTGGCGCTGACCCGCCAGAACCTGCCGACGGTGCGCACCGAGTTCACCGAAAAGAACCTGAGCAGCCAAGGGGCCTATGAGCTCGCCGCCGCCAGCGGCGAGGCCGCCGTGACGATCTTCGCCACCGGTTCCGAGGTCGAGATCGCGCTTGGCGCACGCGACCTTCTGGAAAAACATGGCCATCCGACCCGTGTCGTTTCGGTGCCTTGCTTCGAACTGTTCGACAAGCAGACCGACGCCTATCGCAAGAAGACGATCGGCGACGCACCGATCAAGATGGCGATCGAGGCCGGCATCCGCCAGGGCTGGGATCATCTCATTGGCTCGGACGGCATCTTCATCGGCATGACCGGCTTCGGTGCGAGCGGTACGATCGAACAGCTTTATCCGCATTTCGGCATCACCGCCGAGGCGGCCGCCAAGGCGGCGGAAGCCCGCCTGCACGGCAGGTGAGGCCCCGGCATGTCGCCCAAAAGTGTGTCGCGGTCTTGAGATAACGACATGCACGAAACAAAATACCCGGCGAGATCGCGTGAAAAGCGGTTTTGCCAGGCTGGCCCAACCTAATCGATTTAAATCCAGCCCGCTGCGGCTGGATTCTTTGCCCGTCCGCCGCTATGAAGCTGCGGATCAATCGTCTGCCCTCCAGCTCCCCGGGAGAGAAAAATGACTGTCAGAGTTGCCATCAACGGATTTGGCCGCATCGGCCGCAACATCCTGCGCGCCATCCATGAGTCCGGCCGCAAGGATATCGATGTCGTCGCCGTCAACGATCTCGGTCCGGTCGAGACCAACGCCCACCTGCTGCGCTTTGACAGCGTGCACGGCCGCTTTCCGCATGAAGTGTCGGTCGACGGCGACCAGATCAGCGTCGGCAAGGAGAAGTTCAAGGTCACCGCGATCAAGGATCCGACGCAGCTGCCGTGGAAGGAACTCGGCATCGACATCGCGCTCGAATGCACCGGCATCTTCACCGCCCGCGACAAGGCCGCCGCGCACCTGACCGCCGGCGCCAAGCGCGTGCTGGTCTCGGCGCCCGCCGACGGCGCTGACTTGACCGTCGTCTACGGCATCAACCACGACAAGCTGACCAAGGACCACATCGTCATCTCGAATGCGTCCTGCACCACCAACTGCCTAGCGCCGCTGGCGGCCGTCCTGCATGAGACGGTCGGCATCGAAAAGGGCATGATGACGACGATCCATTCCTACACGGGCGACCAGCCGACGCTGGACACCATGCACAAGGATCTCTACCGCGCCCGCGCCGCCGCCCTGTCGCAGATCCCGACCTCGACCGGTGCCGCCAAGGCGATCGGCCTCGTCCTGCCCGACCTCAAGGGCAAGCTCGACGGCATCTCGATCCGCGTGCCGACGCCGAACGTTTCGGTCGTCGACTTCAAGTTCATCGCCAAGCGCTCGACGACGGTGCAGGAAATCAACGAGGCGGTCATCGCCGCCTCCAACGGCAAGCTGAAGGGCATCCTCGGCGTCACCCATCACCCGAACGTGTCGATCGACTTCAACCACGATCCGCGTTCCTCGATCATGGCGCTCGACCAGACCAAGGTGATGGACGGCAACTTCGTTTCGGTGCTGTCCTGGTACGACAATGAATGGGGCTTTTCCAACCGCATGGGCGACACCGCGGTCGCTTTCGGCAAGACCATCGCCTGATCGAAGATCGATCTTCCCGACACTCGAAACGCCCGGCCTCTTCCGGGCGTTTTCATTTGCCGGAGCAGCAACGCGAAAATCGGCGGCGCCGGGCAAAAAACCACCCTCCCGCCTTGCACTGGTCACGCCTTCGCCCCACTCTGCCGTGAAGCCAGGAGGCAGAGGAATTCGAGGGGCAAATCACGGATGGAGCATGCGATCTATCTCGTTACGCTGGTCGGCACGGCGCTTGTTGTCGCCGCGGCGTTTTCGAGCCTGATCGCCTTTCGCTTCGGCGCCCCGCTCCTGCTCCTGTTTCTGTGCATCGGGCTCGCCACCGGGACCGACGGGCTCGGCATCCAGTTCGACAATGCCCGCATCGCTTATTTTGCCGGCTCACTGGCGCTCGCCGTCATCCTGTTCGATTCCGGTTTCGGCACGCCACTCAACGCCCTGCGGCAGGCGGCAGGACCAGCCCTGTCGCTGGCGACCTTCGGCGTCCTTCTCACCACTGGCCTGTTCGGCGCCGCCGCCTACTACCTGCTCGACCTCAGCTGGCTGGAATCCTTCCTGCTCGGCGCAGCTGTCGCCTCGACCGACGCGGCGGCGGTGTTCTTCCTGCTGCGCGCCGGCGAGATCAATTTGCGCGAGCGCGTGCGCTCCACGCTCGAGGTGGAATCGGGCACCAATGATCCGATCGCCATCTTCCTGACCATCACGCTGGTCGAGATCATCGCCGCCCACGCCAACCCCGAAGCCAATGTCCTGGTCACCAATCTCATCCTCGGCTTCCTCATCAACATGGGGCTTGGCGCGATCGTCGGCGTGCTCGGCGGCCTCGCCATCGTGCGCCTTGTCGACCGGCTCAACCTCGACCATGGCCTGCTGCCGATCTTCGTGCTGACCCTGTCCTTGATGGTCTTTGCCGCCGCCGGTGCCATCGGCGGCTCCGGCTTCCTGGCGGTCTATATCGCCGGGCTCATCGCCGGCAATTCCGACATCCGCGCTGTCACCATCCTCAAGCGCTTCCAGGACGGCATGTCGTGGCTGGCGCAGATCATCATGTTCCTCATCCTCGGCCTGTTCGCGACGCCCTCGCAGTTCCCGGCGATCATGGTGCCTGCGATAGCGCTTGGCCTGTTCCTGATGTTCGTCGCCCGTCCTGTCGCGGTCTGGCTCTGCCTGGTCCCGTTCCGCCTGCCGCGTCCCGAAGTCGCCTTCGTCTCCTGGGTCGGCCTGCGCGGCGCCGTGTCCATCCTGCTCGCCATCACACCGCTGCTCGGCGGGCTGGAAAACGGCCGCACCATCTTCAACGCCGCCTTCATCATCGTTCTGGTGTCCCTGGTCATACAGGGCTGGACCGTCGGCCCGCTGGCGCGGCGCCTCGGCCTGATCGTGCCGGCCCGGCTCGGACCGCTGGACAAGGTCGAACTGGAACTGCCCGGCTCCGCGCATCACGAACTCCTTGCCTATCGTGTGGCGCCGGGCAGTCCGGTGGCGCGCGGCGAACGCATCCCGCGCTGGGCGCGGCCCTCGCTGGTGCTGCGTGACGGCCGCTCGATGCGTTTCCAGGACATGGGCCGGCTCGCCGCCGGCGATCAAGTCTACATCTTCGTGCCCGATCGCTATCCCCCCCTGCTCGACAAGCTGTTCGCCAGCCGCGCCGTCGTCGATCCGGAAGATGCCGATTTCTTCGGCGCATTCGCCGTCGATCCGGCGCGATCCGCCGCCGAACTGGAAGCCGCCTATGCGCCCGGTCTCAGCGAGGCCGAGCAGAAACAGACCGTCGGTGCCTTGGTCACGGCGCGGCTCGGCGGCCATGCCGAATATGCGGACCGCGTGCTGCTTGGTCCGATCGAGCTGATTGTGCGCGACGTCGACGACAAGGGCAAAATCACCGGGCTCGGCCTGTCCTTCGAGCCGACCGCGCCGGTGGCGCGCGTACCTGTCTTCCTGAGCGCCGGCGAGATCGGCGACCGTCTCGCCGCCTTTATCCGCAGCTGGCGCAAGCCGGCTGAGGCGCGGGGGGCCACACAGGCGGATGACACCCCTGAGCCCCCGGTCGAGAAAGCGTCGGCCGAAAGCTGACGCGGGCGACCGTTCGCCCCCTGACATAGGCCGGGCGGTCTTCACGGACTATGTCCCCGTCCGCCTCAAAATTTCGCACCCGGCCCCAGCCAAGCCTTGCATCGTCATTGAT
This sequence comes from Mesorhizobium sp. B2-3-15, assembly GCF_006442875.1. Taxonomy (NCBI): domain Bacteria; kingdom Pseudomonadati; phylum Pseudomonadota; class Alphaproteobacteria; order Hyphomicrobiales; family Phyllobacteriaceae; genus Mesorhizobium; species Mesorhizobium sp. B2-3-15. The sequence goes on from NZ_VFVO01000010.1 coordinate 263,600, forward strand.
GCGAGGTATGGTCCCGGCGATTTCAGACGAAAGGGAACCGGCATGGCTGTCTTCAAGACACTGGACGATATCGGCAACATCAGCGGCAAGCGCGTGCTGGTGCGCGTCGACCTCAACGTTCCCGTCGCTGAGGGCAAGGTCACCGACGCCACCCGCATTGAACGCATCGCGCCGACCATCGCCGAATTGTCCGGCAAGGGCGCCAAGGTCATCCTGCTCGCCCATTTCGGTCGGCCCAAGGATGGTCCCTCGCCTGAATTCTCGCTGGAGCCGATCGCCAGGGCGACGGCTGAGGTGCTCGGCCGTCCCGTTGGATTCGCCTCCGACTGCATCGGCGACACGGCAGGCAGCGCTGTCGCCGCAATGGACAAGGGCGACGTGCTGCTCCTGGAAAACACCCGCTTCTACAAGGCCGAAGAGAAGAACGATCCCGCTTTTACCGAACGGCTCGCCGCCAATGGCGACATCTTCGTCAACGATGCCTTTTCCGCCGCCCACCGCGCCCATTCGTCGACTGAAGGGCTGGCGCACCTCTTGCCCTCCTTCGCCGGCCGCACCATGCAGGCCGAACTCGAGGCGCTGGAGAAGGGCCTGGGCAACCCGGTCCGTCCGGTCGTTGCCATCGTCGGCGGCGCCAAGGTCTCGACGAAGATCGACCTGTTGATGAACCTGGTGAAGAAGGTCGATGCTCTCGTCATCGGCGGCGGCATGGCCAACACCTTCCTCGCCGCGCGCGGCACCGACGTCGGCAAGTCGCTGTGCGAGCACGACCTGGCTCCGACCGCCAAGCAGATCATGATCGAAGCGGCGGAGGCCGGCTGCGCCATCATCCTGCCGGTCGACGGCGTCGTGGCCAAGGAATTCAGGGCGGGTGCGGCCTGCGAGACCATCGCCATCGCCGACGTGCCGGCCGATGGCATGATCCTCGATGTCGGCGCCAAGACCGTGACGACGATCGGCGAGTGGATCGACCGCGCCGCGACGCTGGTCTGGAACGGGCCGCTCGGCGCCTTCGAGATCGAGCCGTTCGATCACGCCACGGTGGCGGCGGCCAAGCATGCGGCGGCGCGCACAAAGGCGGGTAAGCTGGTTTCGGTCGCCGGCGGCGGCGATACCGTGGCTGCATTGAACCACGCCGGTGTCGCCGACGACTTCACCTATGTCTCGACCGCCGGCGGCGCCTTCCTGGAATGGATGGAAGGCAAGCCATTGCCCGGCGTGGACGTGCTGAAGCGCTGAGGGCACACGGCTCACCGGCAATTCGATCAACTCGAAGGGAGCTGGCGGCAGCGCCGGCCACTTTCGCTCGATTCGAGCTTTCCGGCGTCATTCCTTTGGCGGTAGTGTCCTGCTGGCCGATACCAACCGGTTAGGAGAAGCATGATGAGCGAACGTCTCGAAGACATTGCCGCCGCGATTGTGGCCAACGGCAAGGGCCTGCTGGCCGCCGATGAAAGCTCCGGCACGATCAAGAAGCGCTTCGACGTCATCGGCGTCGAATCTACCCCCGACAGCCGCCGCGACTACCGCGAGATGATGTTCCGCGCCAAGGACGCGATGGCCAAATACATTTCCGGCGTTATCCTCTATGACGAGACCATTCGCCAGAAGGCCGCCGACGGCACGCCGCTGGTCGACATCATCAAGGCGGCGGGCGCCATTCCAGGCATCAAGGTCGATGCCGGCGCCAAGCCGCTGGCCGGCTTTCCCGGCGACACCATCACCGAAGGCCTCGACGGCCTGCGCGAGCGGCTTGCCGACTATTACAAGCTCGGCGCCCGTTTTGCCAAATGGCGCGCGGTGATCGACATCGACACCGGCAAGGGCGTGCCTTCGGTCAATTCGATCAACTCGAACACCCATGCGCTTGCCCGCTATGCCGCACTTTGCCAGGAGGCCGGCATAGTGCCGATCGTCGAGCCCGAAGTGCTGATGGACGGCGCTCACGACATCGACACTTGTTTTGAGGTCTCCAAGGCGACGCTGATAAAACTCTATGACGAGCTCCACGCTGCCGGTGTTGTCCTCGAAGGCACGATCCTGAAGCCCAACATGGTGCTTTCTGGCAAGAAGTCGGGCACGGTGGACAGTCCTGAGCAAGTCGCGGAGAAAACGATAAAGCTGTTCCGCGAGACGGTGCCGGCCGCGGTGCCGGGCATTGCCTTCCTCTCCGGCGGTCAGGAGGACGAGGAGGCGACCGCCAACCTCAATGCCATCAACGCCATCGGCCCGCATCCGTGGAAGCTGACCTTCTCCTATGGCCGCGCGCTGCAGGCCGCCCCGCAGAAGGCATGGAGCGGCAAGGCCTCGAACATCGCCGCCGGCCAGGCCGCCTTCACCCACCGCGCCCACATGAACCACCTGGCGGCACTTGGGAAATGGAAGGCGAGCCTGGAACAGGCTGCCTGAAGCCCCTGCTATCCCTCCCTTCGAACCCGGGCCGACATGCCCGGGTTTTGTTTTGGCGCACCGGCCTTGGGTCAAGGCATTCGAATTCTTATTTTCTCTGGGCATCCCTGACAGCGGCGATGTCGGGGCGAGCCCATCCCGTACGTCCTTGGGGTGCAGACAGGGAGAAGTTCATGCATCGCAACAAGGTCGTTTCGCGCGAAGAATGGTTCGAGGCTCATAAGGCACATCTGGCCCGCGAGAAGGAACTGACGCGGCTTCGCGAGCGCGTCGCGGCCGAGCGGCGCGAACTGCCCTGGTTGAAAATTCGCAAGGACTACGTCTTCGAGACCGAACGGGGGCCGAAGAAACTTGCCGATCTGTTTGGCGCCAACAGCCAGCTGATCGTCTACCATTTCATGTTCGGGCCGGGCTGCGTCAATCATTGCGAAGGCTGCTCCTTTCTTGCCGATCATATCGACGGTGCCAACCAGCACCTCATGCACCACGACGTATCGCTGGTAGTGATCTCGCGCGCGCCGCTGGACGAGCTTGTAGCCTACAAGCAGCGCATGGGCTGGAAGTTCGACTGGGTGTCGTCCTATGCGTCTGATTTCAACTTCGATATGCAGGTTTCCTTCACCGACAGGCAGATCGCGGCTGGCGACACCACATACAATTTCGAGACCCGAGCCCGGACATCGAAGGAGCTTCCGGGCGCCAGCGTTTTCTACAGGGACGAGAACGGCGACATTTTCCTGACCTTCGTTTCGCGTGCCCGCGGCGGCGAACAACTGATCGGCGCCTACCACTATCTGGACCTGACGCCGAAGGGCCGCGATGAGACCGGCCTCTACCGCAACCTGATGGATTGGGTGCGGCTGCATGACGAATATGCAGGCGAGCCGCAAGCGGAGCGCGATTGCCACGATGGCTCAGAGCCCCTTCGGAATTGCGTAAAGGGGTAGAGCGTTCGAGGCGATCCTGTTTTCGCCGGAAATGCTCGTTCACCTCTCTCGCGACATGCGTTAAATGCTGGTCGCAAACCAGTTCAATGGACCAGCGATGCGACGCTTTCCGACCTTCCTCACCTGGCTCGCCTTCCCGATCTATGTCTGGCAGGGATTGGGTGTCCGCCGCCGCACCTCGCGCATGCTGCCGGCGCAAGGACCGGTCATGCACGAGATCTCGGGCGAGGCTCCGGCGATCTCGCTGTTGGTGCTGGGCGATTCCTCCGCCGCTTCGGTCGGCATCGGCAATTCCGAAAACGGGCTTGCCGCGCAGCTTGCCGTCATGATTGCGCAGCGCACCGGCGGCGCTGTGCGCTGGCGTGCCGCCGGCTTCAATTCGGCGACATCTGGTCAGATCCGCGACCATGTCCTGCCCAATCTGTCGGCTGATCCGTGGACGCATATCGTGCTCGCCATCGGCACCAACGACACCAAGAATTTTCATTCCGTGCCGCGCTTCAAGAAGGAGTTCGGCGGCCTCCTCTACGCGCTGCGCGCCAAATGGCCGGGGGCGCGCGTGGTATGGTCGCCGGTGCTGGAGTTCACACGTGCGCCGGCCATGCCATCGCTGCTCGGCAAGATCCTAGAGATCCGCGCTACCGCGATGAACCGGATGGGCGAACGGCTCTGCCTGGAGCGCGGCGCGGTGCCGGCGCCGCGCCTGCCGATCACCAACCCCGAGGCCGGTTTTGCTTCCGACGGGTTTCATGCCTCGGAGGCCGGGTACCGGGCCTGGGCGGAACATCTCGTCGGCCCAGTGCTTGCCGACTGAAGAGCGACCGCAGCTGTCCCCAGGCCTATGTCAAGTGCCCGAGCACGGCCGCCAGTGAGATCGCCGCCATGGCGAGCAATGCCAATTTCCAGAAATCGCCGCGGCGCCTGAGCCCCGGCCAGCCGAGCGGCTTGATGAGCTGGATGACCATGAACCCGACGATGACAAGGGCGAGGAGCTTCGTCATGCTGCCTTTGACCAGCAACGCTTGCGCCTGTCAAAGCGGTTCGTTCGGTCTCCGGGAAAGAAAAGGCGCCGCGAACCCGAACTGGAACGCGACGCACGCCTTGACCGCGCAGCAATCTACTTCAGCGGCTTGAGGCCAGCCTCGATCGATGCGCGTTTTGCCTCCAGGAACGGGGGCAGGGCAAGGCTTTCGCCCAGCGTCTCCAGCGGCTCGTCGGCGGTGAACCCTGGCCCGTCGGTGGCAATCTCGAACAGGATGCCGTTCGGCTCACGGAAATAGAGCGAGCGGAAGTAGTAGCGCTCGACCTCGCCGCTTGACGGCAGCCGGAATTCGGCCAGGCGCGCCGTCCACTGATGCAGCGTCTCCTCGTCCGGCGCCCTGAAGGCGACATGGTGAACCGCACCGGCGCCTTGCCTCGCGGGTGCCAGCCCGGGCTGCACGGCCACATGAAGCTCCGCCGCCGGCCCGCCCGCGCCCATTTCGAAGACGTGGACCTGGCCCTCGCCATCAGGCGAGGCATAGTCGCGGACCTTGCGCATGTTCATCACCCCGGCCAGCACCGCCTCGGTGTTGGTGATGTCGGGAACACTGATAACGATCGGCCCCAGTCCGCGGATCTGATGCTCGGCCGGCACCGGGCTTTGCGCCCAGGGATGGCTGCCGCCCTTGCCGCCATCGCTGACGAGCCGCAGGCGCTGGCCTTCGGGGTCCTCGAAATCCAGTGACTTGTAGCCGCCGATATCGGCAATCTCTCCTGTCACGATGCCCTCGCTGGCAAGGTGCTGCTTCCACCAGCCAAGGCTCTCCTGGCTGCCGACCCTGAGGCTGGTCCGCGCGATGCTGTGTGTGCCGCGCCGTTCGCGGCCGATCGGCCAGTCGAAGAAGGTGAGGTCGGTACCCGGCGTTGCCTCGCCGTCGGCATAAAAGAGGTGGTAGGCCGAGGTATCGTCCTGGTTCACTGTTTTCTTGACCAGCCGCAGCCCCAGCACCTTCGTGTAGAAGTGAAGATTGCCGGGCGCATTGGCGGTGATGGCGGTCAGGTGGTGAATTCCTGTCAGTTGCAAGCTCATGGTGGTCTCCCTGTTTTTGGGGAAGAATTTTCTCCTTTCATATCAGAACTCCGGTCACTTCGCTGAAGGCCGCCTATCCCGACAGTCCGTCGCCAAGCTATGAACAATACTGCCTCGATTAGCCCTGCCTTAGTGAACAATCCGCGCTCGCGTGACCCGTCACGACAAGAACGGAACAGTCGCCACACGACCTGCCATCCTCCTGACAGACTGCTGTCAGGAGGGGTGTGCGATAGTGTCTCCAGTTAGAGAGAGGAGATTGGTCATGAACGGTTTTACCATTCTGCGCGGCATGCAGCATTATGTCGGCAAGATCCGCACGATGCGCAACGAGATCCGGACCCAGCGGTTCATGAACGCGCTACCCGCAGACATTCGCAAGGATATCGGCTGGCCGGACATGTATGCCGAGCGTCGCCATCACGGCAATTGAGACGAAATTTTCAACGCAGCGGTTGGATGCTCACGCGTCAGCACCCAGATATCAAGTCCGGCGCGCGAGGGATGGAGCGAGCTCATGCCCGATCAGAAGACAATCGGCTTTCTGTTCATCGAAGGTTTTGCCGACTGGGAATATGGGCTGCTGGCGGCCTCGGCGGTCGAATGGTTCGGCGCTCGCGCTGTGTCGCTGACGCCCGACGGCAAGCCGGTGACCGGAATCAGCGGTTTTAAGCTGACGCCAGACCGCTCGGCCAGCATCAATGAGAATACCGATCTCGATGCCGTGGCGGTCATCGGTTCCGACCACTGGGCGGACACGGCGCCGCCGGATGCTGCCGAACTGCTGATGGCTGTCGCATCGCGCGGCGGTATCGTTGGTGGCATCTGTGCGGGAACGCTGGCGCTGGCCCGAGCCGGCATGTTCGAGAACGCCAGACATACCAGCAATGGCCGTGACTGGATTAGCCGTCACGAGTCCGGCTATGCCGGCGACGGCAATTATCAGGATGTGCCACATGCCGTGGCCGACGGCAAAATCGTGTCCGCGCCAGGTTCGGCGCCCGGCACTTTCGCCCTTGCCTTCCTGCAGACGCTCTACCCGGAAAAAGGCAGCGAACTCGCGCAGATGCGGACGCTGTTCGCCAAGGAGTATGCTGAAGCCTCCTGACAGCATGCTGTCAGGAGGTGCGTGCGATGGTGGAATAATGCGTATGGCCGGCCGAGGACGATCGATGCAAAACTGGAACGACAGGCTGAACGCGCCTGGCATCAACGGTGTGAAGCCAACGCCGCGCACGGTAGGGGACGTTATCGAAGGCCAGCCCATGCTGGTGCCGACCGCGCGCCAGGTCGACGATTTCATCCGCTCCATCCCCGAAGGCGTCGATATGGACGTTCGCGCGCTGCGCACGGCCCTTGCCATCGAGCATGGCGCCGAAGTGACATGCCCGGTCACCATGGGCTATCATCCGCGTACGGTCGCCGAGGCTGCCAAGGAGGATCTCGAGCGCGGCATGACGCTCAGCGACGTCGCTCCCTTCTGGCGCGTTCTCGATGCGAAGACGCCGACAACGAGGAAACTGTCCTTCGGCGCGGAATTCGTCGCCGCGCAGCGCAAGCGCGAAGGGCTGAAGCCGTAATGCATGTCATGTGGAAGTGGATCCGGTCAGGGAGCCACGGCATGCATGGGAAAAACACTGGGGAAGCAAACGATGCGCCGCGCCGACAGGCTCTTTCAGATCGTGCAGCATCTGCGTGGTGGCCGCCTTGTCACCGCTCAGAAGCTCGGCACATGGCTCGAGGTTTCCGAGCGAACCATTTACCGCGACATAGCCGACCTGCAGTCGACTGGGGTCCCGATCGACGGCGAGGCTGGCGTTGGCTACATGATGAGGGAGGGTTTCGACCTTCCGCCGCTGATGTTCACGCGTGACGAGATCGTGGCGCTGGTGGCCGGCGCCCGCATGGTGCGCGCCTTTGGCGGCGCCGCCATGGCGCGGGCCGCCGACGAGGCACTGGTCAAGATCGGTGCCGTGCTGCCCGATGCCGAGAAGGACCGCATCGCCCGCACCGAGATCCAC